>NZ_LPDI01000001.1:0-103216 GCF_001528895.1 Burkholderia sp. MSMB1078WGS
TCGCGCGCCAGGTGCTCGGCGAGAACTGGATGGCCGATTATGTCGCACGGGCGAACCATGGCGGGATCGAGCGCGTGCTGGTCTAATGCGGACATGACGACCGCCCGACCGGGCCGGAAATGAGCGGGCGCCGGCGCAGCCATGCCGGCGCCGGTCCACATGGGAGCGACGATGGAATGCGTGTTTTGCCGTGAAGACGGCGGCGAGGTGCTCTGGCAGGACGAGGCGCTGCGCGTCGTGCTCGCGACGGGCGAGCACGACTACCCGGGTTTCTGCCGGGTGATCTGGGGCGCGCACGTGGCCGAGTTTTCCGATCTCGGCGAGCCCGAGCGGGCACACTTGATGCGCGTGGTCTATGCGGTCGAGCGGGCCGTGCGCCGCGTGATGCAGCCGAACAAGGTGAATCTCGCGAGCCTCGGCAACATGGTTCCGCACGTGCACTGGCACGTAATTCCGCGCTTTTCCAACGATGCCCATTTCCCGCAGCCCGTGTGGGCGCCGCGCCAGCGCAGCGTGTCCGAGGCGCTCCTGCGCTCGCGCGCGGCGCAGGCCTCGCTGCTGCACAATGCGGTGCGCGAGGAAATTCAACGCATGACCGATTCGAGGCAGCCATGAGCGGTTTGACTTCCACGACGCCGATTCCGTCCGGCGTCGTCGTGCACGCGGTATCGCGCGTGCTCGAATTGCAGTACCCGAACGGCGAGAGTTACCGGATTCCGTTCGAGCTGATGCGCGTGTATTCGCCGTCGGCCGAGGTGCGTGGCCACGGGCCCGGCCAGGAGACGTTGCAGACCGGCAAGCGCGAAGTGACGATCACCGCGCTCGAAGGCGTAGGCAACTACGCACTGCAGCCGACGTTCTCCGACGGCCATTCGACCGGCATCTACTCGTGGGACCTGCTGTACGAACTGGCGACGCGGCAGGACGCGCTGTGGCGCGACTATTTCGACAAACTGAAGGCGGCGGGCGTCGAGCGCGACGCGCCGATGCAGGCGGCCAGCGCGCCGCACGGCCACTGCCACTGAAATCGACGGCGCCCGCTCGGCGCCGTCTTGGCATTTACTGAGGATCAACGCGATGAGCAAAACCCACTTCGGCTTCGAAAGCGTCGAGGAAAACGAAAAAGCGAAGAAAGTGGCGGGCGTGTTTCATTCGGTCGCGAGCAACTACGATCTGATGAACGACCTGATGTCGGCGGGCATGCACCGCGCGTGGAAGGCGTTCACGATCGCGCAGGCGAACGTGCGCCCCGGCTTCAAGGTGCTCGACATCGCGGCCGGCACCGGCGACCTGACCAAGTCGTTCGCGAAGGCGGCCGGGCCGACGGGCGAGGTCTGGCATACCGACATCAACGAATCGATGCTGCGCGTCGGCCGCGACCGGCTGCTCGACAAGGGTATCGTGACGCCGTCGCTGCTGTGCGACGCCGAGAAAATTCCCTTTCCGGACAACTACTTCGACGTGGTCACCGTCGCGTTCGGGCTGCGCAACATGACGCACAAGGATGCCGCGCTGGCCGAGATGCGCCGCGTGGCGAAGCCCGGCGGCCGCGTGATGGTGCTGGAATTCTCGAAAGTCTGGGATCCGCTGAAAAAAGCGTACGATCTGTATTCTTTCAAAGTATTACCGTGGCTTGGCGACAAGTTCGCGAAAGATGCTGAAAGTTATCGGTATCTTGCTGAATCTATCCGGATGCACCCCGATCAGGACACGCTGAAGACGATGATGGAACAAGCGGGCCTCGACGCCGTCAAATATTACAATTTGTCAGGTGGCGTGGTAGCTTTACACCTAGGGACCAAGTACTAAGGGGTTCTTTCCATACATTCGCCTTACATCTGGAGAAGCTGATGTCCGAATCGCGTTCGTTGTTCAACCGTAGCAAGCCGTCGAAGCCGTGGGCTCGACGGGTCGGCACGCTGCTGATGGTCGGCCTGCTCACGGCCGGCACGTTCGCATCGCTCGACGCCGAAGCCCGGCGCATGGGCGGCGGGCGCAGCATCGGCCGCCAGAATTCCGCCGTCACGCAGCGCCAGGCCACGCCGCCCGCGCAGCAGCCGATGCAGCAGGCCGCGCCGTCGCAGGCGCAGCGCGCGAACCCGGCTGCGCCCGCGCCGGCCGCGCAGCCCAACCGCTCGCGCTGGCTCGGGCCGATCGCCGGTCTCGCGGCCGGCCTCGGCATCGCGGCACTGCTGTCGCACTTCGGCCTCGGCGGCGCATTCGCGAGCATGATGGCGAACGTCATCGTGATCGCGTTGCTCGCGATGGTCGGCATCTGGCTGATCCGCAAGTTCATGAACCGCCGTCGCCCGCAGGAGCCGGCGTATTCGGTCGGCGGTGCCGCATCGTCGTCCGGCGGCTACTCGCAAAGCCCGTCGTTCCAGCAGGGCAACACCGGCAGCAACTACGCGGGTAGCGGCAGCAGCTACGCGAACGAAGCGCAGGGCGTGTTCGGCGGCGGTGCGGCGGCCGCCGGCGCGGCCGCGGCGGCAACGGCACCGCTGCAGGTGCCGGCTGGCTTCGACACCGAAGCGTTCCTGCGCAGCGCGAAAGTCTATTTCGTGCGCCTGCAGGCGGCATGGGACCAGGGCAACCTGGCCGACATCCGCGAGTTCACGACGCCCGAAATGTTCGCCGAGATCAAGATCGACCTCGATTCGCGCGGCAACGACGCGAACCAGACCGATGTCGTGCAGCTCGACGCGGAATTGGTCGCGATCGAGGATCGCGGCATCGAGCAGTCGGCGAGCGTGCGCTTCCACGGCCTGATCCGCGAATCGGCGAATACGTCGGCTGCGCCGTTCGACGAGGTGTGGAACCTGTCGAAGTCGGGCGGTCAGGGCTGGCTGCTCGCGGGTATCCAGCAGATCAACACGCACTGAGCGTGGCCGGCGGCCCGCCCCGCCGGGCGCTTGGGTGACGGCCGCCGCACTGCGACCGCTTGCCGCCCGGGTGTACGGTCAGGCACGGTCTGCCGCCGATCCGACGTTACAATAGAAACCCGCGTGGGCGCCCGGCCTGCGCGGGTTTTTTCTTTCCCAGCCCGATGACCTTTGCCGCCAAGCCTTTTGCTGCTGCCGTCAATCACTTGCTCGCGCGCGAATCATGGGCGCGCGATCGCCTGATTCCCTATGCGGGCAAGACTGCCCGGATCGACGTGTCTCCCGTCACGCTCACGCTGCTGGTGCAGCCCGACGGCTATCTGTCGGCCGTCGACGCGCACGATGCGCAACGGGTCGACGTGTCGATCGCGCTGGCCGGCGACACGGTCGCCGCATTTCTGCAGGGCGGCCAGGCGGCCGTGATGAAGCACGTGAAGATCGAAGGTGACGCGGAGTTCGCGACGCAGATCGCGAAGCTGGCCGAGCACCTGCGCTGGGAACCGGAAGAAGATCTCGCGAAGCTGGTCGGCGACGCGGCGGCGCACCGGATCGCGACGGTCGTGCGCGACGCCGGCGCGCGCGCACGCCGCACCGGCCGCAACGTGCTCGATTCCGTCGCCGAATACTGGCTCGACGAGAACCCGCAAGTCGTCCGGCGCGCGTCGCTCGGCGGCTTCGACGCCGAACTGGCGCGCGCACGCGATGCGCTCGCGCGGGTCGAAAAGCGGGTCGAGCGACTCGAACAAAAAATCGGCGCGCGCACGGGTTCCGGCCCGCGCGGCGCGCACTGAGGGCCGCAGGGCATGCGCATTTTCCGTTTCATCAAGATTGTCTACACCGTCATCCGTTTTGGTCTCGACGAAGTGATGCTGTCCCGGATCGACGACCGGCGCGTGAAGCTGCTGTTGCGGATCACGACGATCGGCCGCCGCTACTCCGATCCGCCCGCCGTGCGGCTGCGCCACGCGCTCGAAAGCCTCGGCCCGATCTTCGTGAAGTTCGGCCAGGTGCTGTCCACGCGCCGCGACCTGCTGTCGGTCGATTTCGCGAACGAGCTCGCGAAGCTGCAGGACCAGGTGCCGCCGTTCGATTCGGCGGTCGCGATCGCGATCATCGAGAAGTCGCTCGGTGCGCCGGTCGACGAGCTGTTCGACGAATTCGAGCGCGAGCCGATCGCGAGCGCGTCGATCGCGCAGGTGCATTTTGCGAAGCTGAAGCAGGGCACGCATGCGGGTAAGGCCGTCGCCGTCAAGGTGCTGCGCCCGAACATGCTGCCGGTGATCGATTCCGACCTCGCGCTGATGCGCGACATTGCGACGTGGACCGAGCGCATGTGGGCCGACGGCCGGCGCCTGAAGCCGCGCGAGGTCGTCGCCGAATTCGACAAGTACCTGCACGACGAGCTCGACCTGATGCGCGAGGCCGCCAACGGCAGCCAGCTGCGCCGCAACTTCGCGGGCCTCGACCTGCTGCTCGTGCCCGAGATGTTCTGGGATTTCTCGACGTCGCAGGTGCTCGTGATGGAGCGCATGACGGGCGTGCCGATCAGCCAGGTCGAGACGTTGCGCTCGGCTGGCGTCGACATCAAGAAGCTCGCGCGCGAGGGCGTCGAGATCTTCTTCACGCAGGTGTTCCGCGACGGCTTTTTCCATGCGGACATGCACCCCGGCAACATCCAGGTGAGCCTCGATCCGGAGACGTTCGGCCGCTATATCGCGCTCGATTTCGGGATCGTCGGCGCGCTGTCCGATTTCGACAAGAATTACCTCGCGCAGAACTTCCTCGCGTTCTTCAAGCGCGACTACCACCGCGTCGCGACGCTCCACCTCGAATCGGGCTGGGTGCCGCCCGAGACGCGCGTCGAGGAGCTCGAAAGCGCGATCCGCGCGGTGTGCGAGCCGTATTTCGACCGCGCGCTGAAGGACATCTCGCTCGGCCAGGTGCTGATGCGGCTGTTCTCGACGTCGCGCCGCTTCAACGTCGAGATCCAGCCGCAGCTCGTTCTGCTGCAGAAGACGATGCTGAACGTCGAAGGGCTCGGCCGCTCGCTCGACCCCGAGCTCGACCTGTGGAAGACCGCGAAGCCGTATCTCGAGCGCTGGATGACCGAGCAGATCGGCCTGCGCGGCTGGTACGAGCGGTTCAAGGTCGAGGCGCCGCAGTGGAGCAAGACGCTGCCGCAACTGCCGCGCCTGATCCACCATGCGATGGCCGCCCGCCACGACGCGCCGCGCGCCGCGAGCGAGGAGTTGATGCGCCAGATCCTCGTCGAGCAGAAACGGACGAACCGGCTGCTGCAGGCGTTACTGGTCTTCGGCCTGGCCGTCGGCGTCGGCGCGCTCGTCGCGCGCGTGCTGCTCGCGCTCGCGTACGGCGCTTGATCGAAAGGAGCACGGCGATGTCCGATCCGAAGCAACCAGCCGCACCGTCGGCCGCCGAATTCGCGACGCGCGACCCGGGCAGCGCGTCGTTCTGGAACGAGCGCTTCGAACGCGGCGTGACGCCGTGGGAATTCGGCGGCGTGCCGGACGGGTTCCGCGTGTTCGCGCATCGGCTCGAGCCGTGCGCGGTGCTGATTCCCGGCTGCGGCAGCGCGCAGGAGGCCGGATGGCTCGCGCAAGCCGGCTGGCCGGTGCGTGCGATCGATTTCGCCGCGCAGGCGGTCGCTGCTGCGAAGGCGCAGCTCGGCGCGCATGCGGGCGTCGTCGAACAGGCCGATTTCTTTCAGTACCGTCCGCCGTTCGACGTGCAGTGGGTGTATGAGCGTGCGTTCCTGTGCGCGTTGCCGCCGAGCCTGCGCGCCGGCTATGCGGCGCGGATGGCCGAGCTGCTGCCCGCGGACGGATTGCTGGCCGGTTATTTCTTCCTGGTGGCGAAACCGAAGGGGCCGCCATTCGGGATCGAGAGAGCGGAACTCGACGCGTTGCTCGCGCCGCACTTCGAGCTGGTCGAGGATTTGCCGGTGACCGATTCGCTGGCCGTGTTCGACGGGCACGAGCGCTGGCTCACGTGGCGTCGCCGCTGATGCGCGGGCGCCGCGGCCATTGCCGGAGCGCGCCGGGGTTTCGGCTATAATTCAAGGTTTTGCAAGCCGTTTCCAGTTTCTGCGGGAAAAATATCATGCCGATCTACGCCTATCGATGCGAAGCGTGCGGTTTCGCGAAGGACGTGCTCCAGAAGATGAGCGCCGCGCCGCTGTCGCAATGTCCTGAATGCGGGAAGGATACTTTTCGCAAACAGGTGACCGCCGCCGGTTTCCAGTTGAAGGGCTCGGGGTGGTATGTCACCGATTTCCGCGGCGGCTCGGGCGGCGCCAGCGCACCGGCGACGGCGTCGGGCGACGCGGCGCCGGCAGCGCCCGCGGCGCAAGCCGCACCTGCCGCGGCCGCGTCTGCTGCGGCGAGCGGTTCGGGCAGCACCACGACGACGAGCGCCGCGCCGGCTCCGGCCGCGACGCCCGCCGCCGGCAGTTGACCGTCGCGGCCCGGCCGGGTCGCGACCAACCCGCGCTTCCGGCGCGGTTCATTGACGGCAGATGATGAAAAAGACGACCCTGAAAACGGTGTTCCTGACCGGCCTGCTGGTTCTCGTCCCGCTCGCGATCACGCTGTGGGTGCTCGGCCTCATCATCGGCACGATGGACCAGACGCTGCTCCTGCTGCCCGAATCGTGGCAGCCCGAGCGGATGCTCGGCTTCCATCTGCCGGGGATCGGCGCGGTGCTGACGCTCGCGTTCATCTTCGTGGTCGGGCTGGCCACGCAGAACTTCATCGGCCAGAAGCTCGTCACGTGGTGGAACGCGGTCGTGCGTCACATCCCGGTCGTCGGGCCGATCTACACGAGCGTCAAGCAGGTATCGGACACGCTGCTGTCGAGCAGCGGCAATGCGTTCCGCAAGGCGCTCCTGATCGAATACCCGCGCCGCGGCTCGTATACGATCGCGTTTCTGACCGGCACGCCCGGTGGCGACGTGGTCAACCATCTGACGGAAGAGTACGTGAGCGTGTACGTGCCCACGACGCCGAACCCGACGTCGGGCTTCTTCCTGATGCTGCCGAAGAGCGAAGTCATCGAACTCGACATGTCGGTCGATGCCGCGCTCAAGTACATCGTCTCGATGGGCGTCGTGGCGCCTTCGGCGCCGGTTCCGGCGCCCGCCCGCCGTCCCGTCGAGCCGCCGCTGTAAGTAAAGAATCATCGCCCGGGCCGCGCGTTGCGGCGCCCGTTGATCAAACCGAACGAAAGCAAACATCATGTCGATGCGTACTGAATACTGCGGTCTCGTGACCGAACACCTGCTGGGCCAAACCGTGTCGCTGTGCGGCTGGGTGCAGCGCCGCCGCGATCACGGCGGTGTGATCTTCATCGACCTGCGCGATCGTGAAGGCCTCGTGCAGGTGGTGTGCGATCCGGATCGCGCCGAGATGTTCGCGACCGCCGAAGGCGTGCGCAACGAGTTCTGCGTGCAGATCAAGGGTCTCGTGCGCAATCGTCCGGAGGGCACGGTCAACGCCGGCCTGAAGAGCGGCAAGATCGAAGTGCTGTGCCACGAACTGAACGTGCTGAACGCGTCGGTCACGCCGCCGTTCCAGCTCGACGACGACAACCTGTCGGAAACGACGCGTCTCACGCATCGCGTGCTCGACCTGCGCCGCCCGCAGATGCAGCACAACCTGCGCCTGCGCTACCGCGTCGCGATCGAGGCGCGCAAGTACCTCGACGAGCAGGGCTTCATCGACATCGAAACGCCGATGCTGACGAAGAGCACGCCGGAAGGCGCGCGCGACTATCTCGTGCCGTCGCGCGTGAACGCGGGCCAGTTCTTCGCGCTGCCGCAGTCGCCGCAGCTGTTCAAGCAGTTGCTGATGGTCGCGAACTTCGACCGTTACTACCAGATCACCAAGTGCTTCCGCGACGAGGACCTGCGCGCCGACCGTCAGCCGGAATTCACGCAGATCGACTGCGAGACGTCGTTCCTCGGCGAGCAGGAAATTCGCGATCTGTTCGAAGACATGATCCGTCATATCTTCAAGACGACGATCGACGTCGAGCTCGACGCGAAATTCCCGGTGATGCCGTACTCGGAAGCGATGGCGCGCTTCGGTTCGGACAAGCCGGACCTGCGCGTGCAGCTCGAATTCACCGAGCTGACCGACGCGATGAAGGACGTCGATTTCAAGGTGTTCAGCACGCCGGCCAACGCGAAGGACGGCCGGGTCGCGGCGCTGCGCGTGCCGAAGGGCGGCGAGCTGTCGCGCGGCGACATCGACGGCTACACGGAATTCGTGCGCATCTACGGCGCGAAGGGCCTCGCATGGATCAAGGTCAACGAGAAGGCGAAGGGCCGCGACGGGCTGCAGAGCCCGATCGTCAAGAACCTGCACGACGCATCGATCGCGGCGATCCTCGAGCGTACCGGCGCCGAAGACGGCGACATCATCTTCTTCGCTGCCGACCGCGCGAAGGTCGTCAACGACAGCCTCGGCGCACTGCGCCTGAAGATCGGCCATTCGGAATTCGGCAAGGCGAACGGTCTCGTCCAGGCCGGCTGGAAGCCGCTGTGGGTCGTGGACTTCCCGATGTTCGAGTACGACGACGAAGATGCGCGCTACGTCGCCGCGCACCATCCGTTCACGAGCCCGAAGGACGAGCACCTCGAGTACCTCGAGACCGACCCGGGCCGCTGCCTCGCGAAGGCGTACGACATGGTGCTGAACGGCTGGGAAATCGGCGGCGGCTCGGTGCGTATCCACCGCGAGGAAGTGCAGAGCAAGGTGTTCCGCGCGCTGAAGATCGGCGCCGAGGAAGCGCAGGCGAAGTTCGGCTTCCTGCTGGACGCGCTGCAGTACGGCGCGCCGCCGCACGGCGGTATCGCATTCGGTCTCGACCGCATCGTCACGATGATGGCCGGCGCCGATTCGATCCGCGACGTGATCGCATTCCCGAAGACGCAGCGTGCGCAGGATCTGCTCACGCAGGCGCCGAGCCCGGTCGACGAGCGTCAACTGCGCGAGCTGCACATCCGTCTGCGTCAGCCGGAGCAGCCGAAGGCGTAACGTGCTCTTCGCAGGTCGTGTGAGCGGTCACGCCCACGCGGCACCGATGAAAAAGGCGCAGCGATGCGCCTTTTTCGTTTTTTGCGGTACAGTCGCAGCACTTGCCGCACGTTCGGAGCACGGGTCCATGCACGGCCCTGTGCCGCATGAAACAAAGATGACGAAGCCGCCGAAAATCCCCGAATCCGTTCTCGTCGTGATCTACACGCCCGAGCTCGATGTGCTCGTGATCAAGCGTGCCGACCAGCCCGATTTCTGGCAATCGGTGACCGGCTCGAAGGACGCGCTCGACGAGCCGCTCGCAGTCACCGCCGCGCGCGAAGTGGCGGAGGAGACCGGCATCGCGATCGGCACGCCGGACGTGCCGCCCACCGCGCTCGTCGACTGGCATCACCGGATCGAATACACGATCTATCCGCAATACCTGCACCGCTATGCGCCGGGCGTCACGCGCAACGTCGAGCATTGGTTCGGCCTGTGCGTGCCGCATCGCATCGACGTGACGCTGTCGCCGCGCGAGCATGTCGATCATGCGTGGCTGCCGTTCCGCGAAGCGGCTGCACGTTGCTTCTCGCCGTCGAACGCCGAAGCGATCCTGCAATTGCCCGCGCGTGTGGCGCTCGCGCGGGCGCCGCACGGCTCGTCCGCATGAATGCGGAAACCCGCAAGCGCTTCGCGCAATTGCGGCAGATGTTCCTGCAGGAGCGCGGCTCCGCGTCGCGGCTCGCGTTTACGGCCGGCAATACGGTGCGGCTGTGCGAAACCGGCGGCGAATTCTTCCGGGCGCTCATCGAACGGATCGACGCCGCCCGCGAGCAGGTGATGCTCGAAACCTACATCTTCTGCGACGACGAGGCCGGTCGCCCGGTGTCGGACGCGCTGATCCGCGCGGCGCAGCGCGGCGTGCGCGTGCGCGTGATCACCGACGGCATCGGCACCGCGCGCCTGCCGCTGTTCGACACGTGGGCCGAGTCCGGCGTCGAGCACTGCATCTACAACCGCTTCCTGTTCGGCCGCTTCGGCTTCTCGCGCACGCACCGCAAGCTCGCGGTGATCGATCATGCGGTCGCGTTCTGCGGCGGCATCAACATCGTCGACGACTACACGCAAGGCAGCGCGACGCTGCCGTTTCCGCGCTGGGATTTCGCGGTCGAGATGGCCGGCCCCGCGGTGTCGGACGTGCGCGCCGCATTCGAGCTGCAGTGGCACCGGATCCAGTTCGGCCACAAGCCGTATGCGCAGTACGCGGCCGGGCTGCACGGCGGCGAAGCGTTCCCGGACATGTTCCGGCGCTGGATGCGCAGCCACCGGTGGATCAAGGCCGGCGCGCTCCGGGTCGTGACCGAGCCGAGCGTCGCGTTCGTCGCGCGCGACAACGTCGTGAATCGCCGCGCGATCGAGAAGGCCTATCTCGCGGCGATCGGCCAGGCCCGCCAGCGGATCCTGCTCGCGAATCCGTATTTCATGCCGGGCCGCAAGCTGCGCCGCGCGCTGACGGGCGCGGCGCGACGCGGCGTCGACGTGCGGGTGCTGATCGGCCGCAAGGAGTTCGCGGCGCTCGATACGGCCGTGCCGTTCCTCTATCACACGCTGCTGCGCGCGGGCGTGCGCGTCGCCGAATACGACAAGACGATCCTGCACGGCAAGGTCGCCGTGATCGACGACAACTGGGCGACGGTCGGCTCGTCGAATCTGGACGCGCTGAGCCTGATGCTGAACAATGAAGCGAATGTCGTGCTGGTGCGCTACGATGCAGTGACGAACCAGTTGCGCGACGCGATCGCCGCTGCGTTCGCCGAAGGCCGCGAGATCGACGCCGCGCGCTACGCCGCGCGCCCGCGCGTCGAGCGGCTGCTGAACTGGCTCGCGTACACCGCGTATCGTGTCGTGATGAAGGCACTGACGGTCGGCGGTTACGACTGACGCAGACTAAGCATTCGCTTCAAAAATCTGTCCGCACGTTCGTGCGGAAAAGCCGCTCCGGTCCCGCCGGAATCGCGCAAAATAGCGGCTCGGTTAGACACCGGTTTCTAATAATTTCCTTGTTTCGAGAGCGGCCGCACTCAATAATAGTACGGCCGTTCGATTTTATTCGAACCCCCGAACGGTTACAGAAAAAGCTATGCGAAAAGGCGAACAGACGCGTGCCGCGATACTCGAAGCTGCTTTGGATCTCGCCAGCCGTGACGGGCTGGAGGGGCTGACGATCGGCCTGCTGGCCGAGCGCATGCAGATGAGCAAGAGCGGCGTGTTCGCGCACTTCGGTTCGCGCGAAGACCTGCAGGTCGAGGTCGTCCGCGAGTATCACCATCGTTTCGAGAACGAGGTGTTCTTTCCGAGCCTGCGCGAGTCGCGCGGTCTGCCGCGTCTTCGGGCGATGCTGGCGCGCTGGATCGAGAAGCGCATCCAGGAGGTGACGACCGGGTGCATCTACATCAGCGGCGCGGTGGAGTATGACGACCGGCCGGACAGCCCCGTGCGCGAGCAGTTGATCGCGAGCGTGACCGCCTGGCGTGCCGCGTTGCTGCGCGCCATTTCGCAGGCGATGGAAGAAGGGCATCTGCGCACGGACACGGATCCGGAACTGATGCTCTTCGAGTTGTACAGCTTCACGCTCGGCCTGCATCACGACGCACGCTTCCTGCATTCGCCGGACGCCGTGCGCCTCACGTGGGCCGCGCTGGAAAAGACGATCGTTTCGTATCAGAGCGAGAGCCGTTAGCGGCGCGTGATCCGCCCGCCAGGAGCTCGAGCCGTTTTGCCCACCTTTGGAGAGAGTCATGGGACAGTACGCCGCGCCGCTGCGCGACATGCAATTCGTGTTGCACGAGCTTCTGAACGTCGAAGCCGAAGTCAAGCAAATGCCCAGGCATGCGGACCTCGACGCCGACACGATCAACCAGGTCCTCGAGGAAGCGGGCAAGTTCTGCTCCGAGGTACTGTTCCCGCTGAACCAGGTCGGCGACCGCGAAGGCTGCACGTATGAAGGCGACGGCGTCGTGAAGACCCCGACCGGCTTCAAGGAAGCGTATCGGCAGTACGTCGAGGCCGGCTGGCCGGCGCTCGGCTGCGATCCGGACTACGGCGGCCAGGGCCTGCCCGCGTTCGTGAACAACGCGCTCTACGAAATGCTGAACTCGGCGAACCAGGCATGGACGATGTATCCGGGCCTGTCGCACGGCGCGTACGAATGCCTGCACGCGCACGGCGCGCCGGAACTCCAGCAGCAATACCTGCCGAAGCTCGTGTCGGGCGAATGGACGGGCACGATGTGCCTGACCGAGCCGCACTGCGGCACCGACCTCGGCATCCTGCGCACGAAGGCCGAACCGAACGGCGACGGCTCGTACTCGATCAGCGGCACGAAGATCTTCATCTCGAGCGGCGAGCACGACATGTCGAAGAACATCGTCCACCTCGTGCTCGCGCGCCTGCCGGACGCGCCGCAAGGCACCAAGGGGATCTCGCTGTTCATCGTGCCGAAGTTCATTCCGGATGCTTCGGGCGAGCCGGGCGAACGCAACGGCATCAAGTGCGGCTCGATCGAGCACAAGATGGGCATCCACGGCAACTCGACGTGCGTGATGAACCTCGACGGCGCGAAGGGCTGGATGGTCGGCGAGCCGAACAAGGGCTTGAACGCGATGTTCGTGATGATGAATGCCGCGCGCCTCGGCGTCGGCATGCAGGGCCTCGGCCTCACGGAAGTCGCGTACCAGAACTCGCTGGCGTATGCGAAGGAACGCCTGCAGATGCGCTCGCTGACGGGCCCGAAGGCACCGGACAAACCGGCCGACCCGATCATCGTGCATCCGGACGTACGCCGCATGCTGCTCACGCAGAAGGCCTACGCGGAAGGCGCGCGCGCGTTCACGTACTGGTCCGCGCTGCAGATCGACAAGGAGCTGTCGCACGCCGACGAAGCGGTGCGCAAGGAAGCGGCCGACCTCGTCGCGCTGCTCACGCCGATCATCAAGGCGTTCCTGACCGACAACGCGTTCGAGTCGACCAACCACGCGATGCAGATCTACGGCGGCCACGGCTTCATCTCCGAGTGGGGCATGGAGCAGTACGTGCGCGATGCGCGGATCAACATGATCTACGAAGGCACGAACTCGATCCAGTCGCTCGACCTGCTGGGCCGCAAGGTGCTCGGCGACATGGGCGCGAAGCTGAAGAAGTTCGGCAAGCTCGTGACGGAATTCGCGGAAGCCGAAGGCGTGAAGCCGGAGATGGCCGAGTTCATCAACCCGCTCGCCGACATCGGTGAAAAGGTCCAGAAGCTGACGATGGAAATCGGCATGAAGGCGATGCAGAATCCCGACGAAGTCGGTGCTGCGGCCGTGCCGTACCTGCGTACCGTCGGCCACCTGGTGTTCTCGTACTTCTGGGCGCGCATGGCGCGCATCGCGCTCGACAACGAAGCATCCGGCGACCCGTTCTACAAGTCGAAGCTCGCGACCGCACGCTTCTACTTCGCGCGCCTGCTGCCCGAGACGGCCGCGACGATCCGCGCCGCGCGCGCCGGTTCGAAGACGCTGATGGAAGTCGACGAATCGCTGTTCTGATGCAAGTCCGGGCGGTGCGCGCCGCACGCCGCCCGAATGCAACGGTTCCTGGTACTCACTTCGCCGTGCAGCCCTCACATTCCGCGCTGCACGACACTATCCGGAGACATCCCGTGAGCAATTTCCTGATTCGCAAGGTCGCCGTGCTGGGCGCCGGCGTGATGGGCGCGCAGATCGCCGCGCACCTCGTCAACGCGCGCGTGCCGGTGCTGCTGTTCGACCTGCCGGCCAAGGAAGGCCCGAAAAACGCGATCGCGCTGAAGGCGATCGAGAACCTGAAGAAGCTGTCGCCCGCACCGTTCGGCGTGAAGGACGACGCGAAGTACCTCGAAGCGGCCAACTACGAAGACGACATCGCGAAGCTGGCCGAATGCGACGTCGTGATCGAAGCGATCGCCGAGCGGATGGACTGGAAGCACGACCTGTACAAGAAGGTCGCGCCGCACATCGCGTCGCACGCGATCTTCGCGACCAACACGTCGGGCCTGTCGATCACGAAGTTGTCCGAAGGTTTCTCGGACGAGCTGAAGTCGCGCTTCTGCGGCGTGCACTTCTTCAATCCGCCGCGCTACATGCACCTCGTCGAGCTGATCCCGACTGCGCACACGCGTCCGGAGATCCTCGACCAGCTCGAAACCTTCCTGACGAGCGTCGTCGGCAAGGGCGTCGTGCGCGCGAAGGACACGCCGAACTTCATCGCGAACCGCGTCGGCATCTTCTCGATCCTCGCGGTGATCACCGAAGCCGCGAAATTCGGCCTGCGCTTCGACGAAGTCGACGACCTGACCGGCAGCCGCCTCGGCCGCGCGAAGTCGGCGACGTTCCGGACCGCGGACGTGGTCGGCCTCGACACGATGGCGCACGTGATCAAGACGATGCAGGACAACCTCGCCGACGATCCGTTCTTCCCGGTCTACCAGACGCCCGCCGTGCTCGCCGAACTGGTGAAGCAGGGCGCGCTCGGCCAGAAGACGGGCGGCGGTTTCTACAAGAAGGAAGGCAAGGCGATCAAGGTGCTCGACGCGAAGACGGGCACCTACGTCGATTCGGGCGCGAAGGCGGACGAAACGGTCGGCCGCATCCTGAAGCGTCCGCCGGCGGAACGCCTGAAGCTCCTGCGCGAGACGGATCATCCGCATGCGCAATTCCTGTGGTCGATCTTCCGCGACGTGTTCCACTACATCGGCGTGCATCTCGAATCGATCGCCGACAACGCGCGCGACGTCGACCTCGCGATCCGCTGGGGCTTCGGCTGGAACGAAGGCCCGTTCGAAGGCTGGCAGGCCGCCGGCTGGAAGCAGGTCGCCGAATGGGTGCAGGAAGACATCGCGGCCGGCAAGGCGCTCGCGAACGTGCCGCTGCCGTCGTGGGTGCTCGAAGGCCCGGTCGCCGAGAAGGGCGGTGTGCACACGGCCGAAGGCTCGTGGGCGCCGGCGTCGAAGCGTTTCGTGCCGCGCTCGGATCTGGCCGTCTACGGCAAGCAGGTATTCCGCGCGCCGCTGATCGGCGAAGCGGGAGCCGATCCTAAGACCTACGGCAAGACGCTGTTCGAAACCGACGCGGTGCGCGCGTGGGTCGACGACCGTGCGGGTGAAGACGACGTCGTGATCGTGTCGTTCAAGTCGAAGATGAACACGATCGGGCCGAGCGTGATCGACGGCCTCGTGCAGGCGATCGAACTCGCGGAGAAGGACTACAAGGGCGTCGTGATCTGGCAGCCGACGTCGCTGAAGCTCGGCACGCCGGGCGGCCCGTTCTCGGCCGGCGCGAACCTCGAAGAGGCGATGCCCGCGTTCATGATGGGCGGCGCGAAGGGGATCGAGCCGTTCGTGAAGAAGTTCCAGGAAGGCATGCTGCGCGTGAAGTACGCGAACGTGCCGGTCGTGGCGGCCGTGTCGGGCATCGCGCTCGGCGGCGGGTGCGAGCTGATGCTGCACAGCGCGAAGCGCGTCGTGCACGTCGAGAGCTACATCGGCCTCGTCGAAGTGGGCGTCGGCCTCGTGCCGGCGGGCGGCGGCCTGAAGGAAGCGGCGCTGCGCGCGGCGGAAGCCGCGACGGCCGCGAATGCGACCACCGACATCCTGAAATTCGTCACGAAGTCGTTCGAGAACGCGGCGATGGCAAAGGTCTCGTCGTCGGCACACGATGCGCGCGCGATGGGCTACGTGAAGCCGTCCGACACGATCGTCTTCAACGTGTTCGAACTGCTCGACACCGCGAAGAAGGAAGCGCGTGCGCTGGCCGCCACCGGCTACCGTGCGCCGCTGCGCGCGAAGGACGTGCCGGTTGCGGGCCGTTCGGCGATCGCGACGATCAAGGCATCGCTCGTCAACATGCGCGACGGCCGCTTCATCAGCGACCACGACTATCTGATCGCGAGCCGCATCGCCGAAGCCGTGTGCGGCGGCGACGTCGAAGCCGGCAGCCTGGTCGACGAAGAGTGGCTGCTCGCGCTCGAGCGCCGCGCGTTCGTCGAGCTGCTCGGCACGCAGAAGACGCAGGAGCGGATCATGGGCATGTTGCAGACCGGCAAGCCGGTGCGTAACTGAGCGAGCGGACAGAGCGGACAAGGAGTCTGAAATGAGCAAACAATTGCAAGACGCATACATCGTCGCCGCCAGCCGCACGCCGATCGGCAAGGCCCCGCGCGGTGTCTTCAAGAACACGCGGCCGGACGAGCTGCTGGTTCACGCGATCAAGTCGGCGGTCGCGCAGGTGCCCGGTCTCGACACGAAGGTGATCGAGGACGCGATCATCGGCTGCGCGATTCCCGAAGCCGAACAAGGGCTGAACGTCGCGCGGATGGGCGCGCTGCTCGCAGGCCTGCCGCAGACGGTCGGCGGCGTGACGGTCAACCGCTTCTGCGCGTCAGGCATCACCGCGCTCGCGATGGCGGCCGACCGGATTCGCGTCGGCGAATCGGACGCGCTGCTCGCGGGCGGCTGCGAGTCGATGAGCATGGTGCCGATGATGGGCAACAAGCCGTCGATGTCGCCGCACATCTTCGATCGCAACGAAGATTTCGGCATCGCATACGGGATGGGCCTGACGGCCGAGCGCGTCGCCGAGCAGTGGAAGGTGAGCCGCGAGGACCAGGACGCGTTTTCGGTCGAGTCGCACCGCAAGGCGCTCGCTGCGCAGCAGGCCGGCGAGTTCGGCGACGAAATCGCTGCGTACACGATCACCGAGCGCTTCCCGAATCTCGCGACCGGCGAAATCGACGTGAAGACGCGCGAGATCAAGCTCGACGAAGGCCCGCGCGCGGATACGTCGCTCGAAGGCCTCGCGAAGCTGCGCACGGTGTTCGCGAACAAGGGCTCGGTCACGGCCGGCAACAGCTCGCAGACGTCGGACGGCGCGGGCGCGCTGCTCGTCGTGTCGGAGAAGGTGCTCAAGGAATTCAACCTGACGCCGCTCGCGCGCTTCGTGAGCTTCGCGGTGCGCGGCGTGCCGCCGGAAATCATGGGCATCGGCCCGAAGGAAGCGATTCCGGCCGCGCTGAAGGCCGCCGGCCTGAAGCAGGACGACCTCGACTGGATCGAGCTGAACGAGGCGTTCGCCGCGCAGTCGCTGGCGGTGATGCGCGATCTCGGCCTCGATCCGTCGAAGGTCAACCCGATGGGCGGCGCGATCGCGCTGGGCCACCCGCTCGGCGCGACCGGCGCGATCCGCGCGGCGACCGTCGTGCACGGCCTGCGCCGCCGCAACCTGAAATACGGGATGGTCACGATGTGCGTCGGCACCGGCATGGGCGCGGCGGGCATCATCGAACGCCTGTAAGCGGGACGCGACGAAGAGCGACGACGGTGCGCGGGCCACGAGCTCGCGCACCGTTTTTCATTCCGGTAGAGGACAGTTCAAGGAGACGGTTGTGGCCGACATTCAAGTGGAACGCGCCGACGGCGTGATGACGATCACGATCGCGCGCCCGGCGAAGAAGAATGCGCTGACGGCGGCGATGTACCAGACGATGGCCGATGCGCTCGCCGACGCGCAGGAAGACAAGGCGGTCCGCGCGATCCTGCTGCGCGGTAGCGACGGCAATTTCAGCTCGGGGAACGATCTCGAGGATTTCCTGAAGTCGCCGCCGAAGGACGACACCGCATCGGTCTTCCAGTTTCTGGCGCGGATCAGCGGCGCGAGCAAGCCGATCGTGGCGGCCGTGCCGGGCATCGCGGTCGGGGTCGGCGTGACGATGCTGCTGCACTGCGATCTGGTCTACGCGGCCGACACCGCGACGTTCTCGCTGCCGTTCGTGCAGCTCGGGCTGTGCCCGGAAGCGGCGTCGAGCGCCCTGCTGCCGCGCCTGGCCGGCCATCAGGTCGCCGCCGAGAAGCTGTTGCTCGGCGAGGCGTTCGACGCGCTGGAAGCGCACCGGATCGGCATCGTCAATCGCGTGCTGCCGGCGGCCGAACTCGACGCATTCGCGGCGAAGCAGGCGGCGAAGCTGGCGGCGTTGCCGGCGGCTTCACTGCGTGTGACGAAGGCGCTGTTGAAGGATACGGGGGGCGTGGCGACGCCCGCGCGGATGGCCGAGGAAGCGCGCCACTTCGGCGCGATGCTGCGCGCGCCGGAGGCGCGCGAGGCGATGACGGCGTTCTTCGAGAAACGCAAGCCGGATTTCCGTCAGTTCGACTGAACGGAGCAGGCCGCGCCGGCGGTGGCTCGCCGCTGCGCGGCCGCGATCGCGATCAGGCCGTGCCGTAGTCGACGTACCCCGTTTCGCGGCAGAAGCTGACGAGCCGCAAGCCGGCCGCCTTCGCGATCTCGATCGCGAGCGACGACGGCGCGGAGATGGTCGCGACCAGCGGGATGCCGACCCGCGCGGCCTTGCGTACGAGCTCGTAGCTCGCGCGGCTCGACAGGAACACGAAGCCGTCGGTGGGATCGGCACGCGACAGCACGAGCGAGCCGATCAGCTTGTCGAGGGCATTGTGGCGGCCGACGTCCTCGAATGCCGTCCGGATCGCGCCTGTTGCGTCGCACCATGCGGCCGCATGCAGGCCGCCGGTCAGTTTCGTGAGCGCCTGGTGTGCCGGCAGCGCATGCGCTGCACGCGCCAGCGCGTCGGGCGCGAGGCGCGCGAGAAAGCCGGTATCGGGCACGCGTTCGGGCGCAAGGTCGAGCAGGTCGATGCTTTCTATTCCGCAGACGCCGCAGCCCGTGCGCCCCGCGAGCGCGCGGCGCCGGTCCTTCAGCGCGGCGAACGCCTGCTGGACGACTTCCAGGTGGACTTCCGCATGCGGCAGCGGCGCGTCGGCGTGCAGGATCACCTCGATGTCCTTGATGTCGCTGCCGCGCGCGACGATCCCTTCCGAGATCGCGAAGCCGACCGCGAACGCTTCGAGATCGCATGGCGTACACATCATCACCGCGTGCGAGATACCGTTGAAGACGAGGGCGACCGGCCATTCCTGGCCGACGAAGTCGTGTGCGGTCTCGACCGCGCCGCCGCGCGTGCGGCTCACGGGCAGCTCGATCGCGCCGCGCGGTTCGTCTGATTGGGTCGGATTCACGAGCACTCCCGTTGATTCGAAGCACGGTCGGCGACGATCGTGCCGCCGCCCGCGCGCAGAGGTTCTAAAATACCCCAGGCAAGCCGGCCGCGCCGGCATCCGCCACGTCAGGTAACGACCATGGGACTCAGCGACGCTCCGTTGCTCTTCAACTTCGAACACGATTCGTCGGAAAACTTCACGTACATCCCGATGATCGTGCGTTTCAATCTCGACCGCTTCGGGCTGCGGATATCGCTCGAGCAGTGGCAACTGCTGCCGCTCGAGGACCGCAAGCTGCTCGCGCGCTTTCCGGCCGACGACGACACCGCGATCGAGCCCAACTTCGATCACGCGCTGTTCGAAATGCTGCGCACGCACGCCGATCTGGAGCCGTCATGGTTCCAGCCGGACGAGCAGCCGGCCTGGCGCGCCGTCGACGCGGTGCCGGAGTCGCTCGTGCAGCAAAGCGCGCTGGCCGGGCTGCCGGCGCCCGCGCTCGCGCAGTGGCAGCGGCTCGCGCCGTTCCAGCGCTACGTGCTCGTCAAGCTGTCGCGCAAGCCGGCGCTGAATCACGATTTCGTGCCCGCGATGCGGGAGTTCGGGCTGACGGCCGCGCACTGACGGCCGCCTGCCGCGCTGCGGTGCGCCGCCTGCCGTCAGAGCGGCGGCAGTTGCCGCGGCTTGCGGTCGGGCCCGGTCGCGACGTACGTGAGCGTCGCTTCGGTGACCTTCACGACTTCGCCCATCAGGCGCATGCGCTGCGCATACACCTCGACGTCGACCGTGATCGACGTGTTGCCGGTGCGCATGATGGTCGCGTAGAAGCTCAGCAGATCGCCGACGAACACCGGCTGCTTGAACACGAACGAGTTGACCGCGACCGTCGCGACGCGGCCGTTCGCGCGCTGGCTCGCGGGGATCGAACCGGCGATGTCGACCTGCGACATGATCCAGCCGCCGAACACGTCGCCGTGAACGTTCGCGTCGTGCGGTTGCGGGACGACGCGCAGCGCGGGCTGCTTCTGCGGGAGTTCGAGGGTCGAATCGGTCATGGCGGGGCTTTCATCCTGTAATAAATGGGCCGCCGCGCGCAGCGTGGCCGGCGAGGGCGCCGGCAGCGGCGCGAAGCGGCTTCTGCGACAATACAACGTTCGCAAATTGTACGAGAAAGCGCGCGAGCCGGCCGCCGATATGCGCGTCCCGTACCGCCGCACAACCCTTCCCCCATGCGCCGATTTCCCGCTTCCGGCGAGCCCGCGCCGGCTTCGACCGGGCCTCGCAACGACTGGCAGACCATCCGGTCGCTGCTGCCGTACCTGGCCACCTACAAATGGCGCGTCGCGCTCGCGCTCGGCTGCCTGATCGGTGCGAAGGTCGCGAACCTCGGCGTGCCGGTCGTGATGAAGCGCATCGTCGATCATCTGTCCGCCGTGCAGCAGCTCACCGCGCTCGGGCGTGCCGAGCAGTCGGCCGGCATCGTGCTCGCGGGCGGCGTCGGGCTGCTGGTCGTCGCGTATGCGCTCGTGCGGCTGTCGACGTCGCTCTTTACCGAGCTGCGCGAAATCCTGTTCTCGAAGGTCGCCGAGAGCGCGGTGCGTCAGCTCGCGCTGCAGGTGTTCCGGCATCTGCACGGGCTGTCGCTGCGGTTTCACCTCGAACGCCAGACGGGCGGCATGTCGCGCGACATCGAGCGCGGCACGCGCGGCATCCAGCAGCTGATTTCGTATTCGCTGTACAGCATCCTGCCGACGCTCGTCGAGGTCGGGCTTGTGCTCGGCTTCTTCGTGGTCAAGTACGAGGCCTACTACGCGTACGTGACGTTCGCGGCGCTCATCACGTACATCGTGTTCACCGTGAAGGTCACCAACTGGCGCACGCATTTCCGCCGCACGATGAACGAACTCGATTCGCGCGCGAACTCGCGGGCGATCGACTCGCTGATCAACTACGAGACGGTGAAGTACTTCGGCAACGAGGAGTGGGAGGCGCAACGCTACGACGAGAACCTGAAGCGCTACCGCAAGGCCGCGATCCGCTCGCAGAACTCGCTGTCGGTGCTGAACTTCGGCCAGCAGGCGATCATCGGCACGGGGCTCGTGTTCATCCTGTGGCGCGCGACCCAGGGCGTGCTCGCGGGCAAGCTGACGCTCGGCGATCTCGTGCTGATCAACACGTTCATGCTGCAACTGTACATTCCGCTGAACTTCCTCGGCGTCGTCTATCGCGAGCTGAAGCAGAGCCTGACCGACATGGACCGGATGTTCGGGCTGCTGACGGCGCCGAAGGAAGTGGCCGACCGGCCCGATGCGCCGCCGCTCGCGGTGGCCGGCGCGCAGGTGCGCTTCGAGCACGTGAACTTCGCGTACGAGCCGTCGCGGCAGATCCTGCACGACGTGACGTTTACGATCGAGGCCGGCACGACGACCGCGGTGGTCGGCCACAGCGGTTCGGGGAAATCGACGTTGTCGCGGCTGCTGTTCCGCTTCTACGATCTCGACCGGCAGGCGGGCGGCGCGATCCGGATCGACGGCCAGGACATCCGCGACGTCACGCAGGAATCGCTGCGCGCATCGATCGGGATCGTGCCGCAGGACACCGTGCTGTTCAACGACTCGATCTACTACAACATCGCGTACGGCCGGCCGACCGCGAGCCGCGACGAAGTGATCGCGGCCGCGCGCGCCGCGCACATCCACGACTTCATCGAGAGCTTGCCGAAGGGCTATGACACGCCGGTCGGCGAGCGCGGGCTGAAGCTGTCGGGCGGCGAAAAGCAGCGCGTCGCGATCGCGCGGACGCTGCTGAAGGATCCACCGGTGCTGCTGTTCGACGAAGCGACGTCGGCGCTCGATTCGCGCTCGGAACGCGCGATCCAGCACGAACTCGATCAGATCGCGCGGCATCGCACGACGCTCGTGATCGCGCACCGGCTGTCGACGGTCGTGCACGCGCAGCAGATTCTCGTGATGGACCACGGGCGGATCGTCGAGCGCGGCACGCACGACGAACTCGTGCGCGCCGACGGGCTGTATGCGCAGATGTGGGCGTTGCAGCAGCAACGCGCGGCGGCCGGCGGGGAAGAGGCCGAGGCCGCGTGAGCGCGGGTGTCGCGACGCGGCGTGGGGCGGGAGCGGGCGGTGTGCCGGCTGTCGGGCAGCGTGGGGTCGTCACCGCCGGGTGAGCCGGCGGGGCGTTCCCGACATTCGATCGCGGATCGGTTCGCGGCCGGTCGACCGGGCGCCACATCGGCCCGTCACCTCATCGAGCCGTCACCGTCACCCCATCGGCCGCCGCGCCGGCGAACCGGTAGTCGGCAGTCGGCCGCGAAACGATCAGCCCGCGGCGGTGCGCAGCCGCGCGTCGAGTTCGCCGAGCTGCGCGGGCGTGCCGACGTTCTCCCAGATCCCTTCGTACAGTTCGCCGCTCGCGCGGCCGGCTTCGATCGCCGCGCGATAGTACGGCGTCAGCGCGCGCCGCGTGCCGGGCGCGAGGTCGCGGAACATCCGCGTGTCGTACAGGCCGATGTTGCCGAACGTGAAGCGCGCAGAGCCGTCGAGCGCGAGACGGCCATCGTCGCCGAGCGCGAAGTCGCCGGCCGGATGGAACGGCGGGTTCGGCACCATCACGAGGTGCATCGCCGGCGTGTCGAGCGCGGCCATCCGGGCGGCGCGCGGCGCGAGCGTCCGGTAGTCGAACGCGCAGTACACGTCGCCGCTGACGGCCGCGAACACGGCCGGCTGCCCGTCGCGCTCGAGCAGCGGCAGCGCCTGCGCGATGCCGCCGGCGGTTTCCAGCGCGTCGCCCTCGGCCGAATACGCGAGCCGCACGCCCCAGCGCGAACCGTCGCCGAGCGCGGCCTCGATCTGCTCGCCGAGCCATGCGTGGTTGATCACGATGGTCTCGATGCCCGCACGCGCGAGCGCCTCGATCTGCCACACGATCAGCGGCTTGCCGCCGGCTTCGAGCAGCGGCTTCGGGCAGGTGTCGGTGAGCGGGCGCATCCGCTCGCCGCGTCCGGCGGCGAAGATCATCGCCGTGGTCAGGGTAGTGCTCATGTTCGACGGGGTGTGAGGACGGTCAGAACGTATAGCCGACGTCGGCCGGCGCGTTGCCCTCGAGCTCGTCGAGCAGCTTCGCGAACGGCACGAGCGGGCGGTAGCGTAGCGCGACCTTGCGCGCGTACGCGAGGAAGCGCGGCAGGTCGGCGAGGTAATGCGGCTTGCCGTCGCGGTAGTTGATGCGCGCGAACAGGCCGAGGATCTTGATATGGCGCTGCAGCCCCATCCATTCGAGCTGGCGGTAGAACTCGCCGAAGTCGGGATCGACCGGCAGGCCGGCCTTTTTCGCCTTTTCCCAGTAGTACGCGAAGCAATCGAGCTCGAACTCCTCGTCCCAGCTGATGAATGCGTCGCGCAGCAGCGACACGACGTCGTACGTCAGCGGCCCGTACACGGCGTCCTGGAAGTCGAGCACGCCCGGGTTCGGCTCGCACACCATCAGGTTGCGCGGCATGAAGTCGCGCAGCATGAAGCCTTGCGGCTGCGCATGCGCGCTCGCGACCAGCAGCGCGAACGTGCGGTCGAGCGTGCCGCGCATCGCGTCGGTGACGGGTTTGCCGAGGTGGCGGCCGATGAACCATTCGGGCAGCAGCTCCATTTCGCGGCGCAGGAACGCTTCGTCGAACGGCGGCAGCACGTCGGGCTTCGACGTGAGCTGGAAGCGGATCAGCGCATCGAGCGCGGCGCGCATCAGCGTTCGCGCGGCGGCCGGATCGGCCGGATCGAGCACCGAGATGTACGACGTGCGGCCGAGGTCGGTCACGAGCATGAAGCCCGCGTCGAAATCGTGGGCCAGCACGTCCGGCACGTGGTCGCCGGCCGCGGCGAGCAACTGCGCGACCTGGACGAACTCGCGGCACTTCTCGGGCGGCGGCGCATCGACCGCGATCAGCGTGCCGCCGGCGCTGGTGGCCGATGCGACGCGGAAATAGCGGCGGAAACTGGCGTCCGACGACGCGGGCGCGAGGGTCGACAGATCGAGCGCGTAGCGCTCGGCGAGCGGGCGCAGCCACGCGGTGAGCGCTTCGAGGCGGGCGTCGGGCTGGGATGCGGCGGATGGGGGCGTCATGAAACTCGGCGGAGGGGGGAACGTCTTGCCATATAATACCCCACGACTTTTTTGACGCGCCCCGCGTCAGCTTCCGCCGTGCAGGCTCGCCGCCTGTCGCGCCGTCCGCCCGATCGCCTCCCCGGTTTGCGAAGAGCCGCAGTCGCGGCTCGACGGCGCGGGCTGCCGCGCGACGGTGCCGTGCAGGCGCGGTTGACAAGGGGCGATTCGCCAAACGATAGATGCCGCCCAAACCGCTATTCCCGAATGTTTTCCCCGGTGACGGGGCGCCGCGCAAACGGCGGCTCGCGCTCGCGCTCCTGGCCGTGCCCGGCCTCGTGCCGGCCGTGTCGTACGCGCAGCTGACGGGTGCGGCTGCGCAGCCGCAGCCGCTCGACTCGCCGTGGGATCTGCGTCTCGCGCCCCAGCTCGAGGATCATCCGCTGAAGGACGGCGCGAAGCCGGCCGCTTTCGTGATCGCCGACCATACGAGCGGCACCGCCGAGCAGGACCTCGCCGCGAAGGGTTCGGCCGAGCTGCGGCGCGGCGACGCCGTCGTGAAGGCCGACGCGATCCACTACGATCAGGATACCGACATGGCCGATGCGTACGGCCAGGTCAAGGTGATCAACGGCGGCACGTCGTTCGCGGGCCCCGAGGCGCACCTGAAGATCGAGGCGAACCAGGGCTTCATGACCGCGCCGAAGTATCACTTCAACGTGACGGGCGGGTCGGGCAGCGCGGAGCGCGTCGACATGGTCGACAACGAGCGCTCGGTGTTCGTCAACGGCACGTATACGGCGTGCCAGTGCTCGACGAACCCCGCGTGGTACATCAAGGGCAGCCGCTTCGATTTCGATACGGGCGCCGACGAGGGCACCGCGCGCAACGGCGTGCTGTTCTTCCAGGGCGTGCCGATCTTCGCGAGCCCGTGGATGACGTTCCCGCTGTCGGGCGAGCGGCGCAGCGGCCTGCTGCCGCCGACGTTCTCGATGAACTCGAGCAACGGCTTCGAGCTGACGCTGCCGTACTACTTCAACATCGCGCCGAACCGCGATCTCACGCTCACGCCGCGCATCATCTCGCGGCGCGGCGTGATGACCGAAGCGACGTTCCGCTACCTGTCGCCGTCGTATTCGGGCACGTTTACGGCCAATTACCTGCCGGACGACCGGCTCGCGCACCGCAACCGCTACGCGATCTACTGGCAGCACCAGCAGAACTTCGGCGGCGGCTTCGGCGGCTACGTCTACTTCAACAAGGTCTCGGACAACACGTATCCCGAAGACCTCGGGTCGTCGAACCAGTTCATCAACGGCACGCAGACGCTGTACCAGCAGGAAGCCGGCCTCACGTACAACAACGGCCCGTGGTCGGTGCTCGCGCGCTACCAGCACTGGCAGACGCTGCCGCCGTCGATCGCGCCGTACAGCCGCGAGCCGCAGTTGAACGTGAAGTACACGAAGTACAACGTCGGCGGCTTCGACTTCGGCGCGGAAGCCGACTATTCGCGGTTCCGCATCACGACCGCCGATGCGACCCAGGGCGACCGGATCGTCTTCAACCCGTACATCTCGTACGGCGTGTACGGCCCCGGCTACTTCGTCGTGCCGAAGGTCCAGTACCACTTCGCGTCGTACGACCTGAACTACCTGTCGTCGACCACGCCGAACAACCCGAAGCGCTTCACCGAGTCGATCCCGACCGTGAGCTTCGATTCGGGGCTGATCTTCGATCGTTCGGTGCGCCTGTTCGGCCAGGACTTCATTCAAACCCTCGAGCCGCGCCTGTACTACGTGTACACGCCGTATCGCGATCAGTCGAACGCGCCGCTGTTCGACACCGCGGAATCGGACTTCGGCCTCGCGGAGATCTACCAGCCGAACACGTTCGTCGGCAACGACCGGATCGCCGATGCGAACCGGATCACGGCCGGCCTCACGTCGCGCTTCATCGATCCGCGCACCGGCGACGAGCGCGCGCGCTTCGTGATCGCGCAGCAGTACTACTTCGCCGATCAGCGCGTCACGCTGAACCCCGGGCAGAGCGCCGTGCTGGCGCGCCACTCGGACCTGATCGTCGGCGCCGCGCTGAAGCTCGGTTCGGGCTTCATGTCGGAAACGGCGTTCCAGTACAACCAGAACAACAACCAGCTCGTGAAGTCGAGCGTCGGTTTCGGCTACAGCCCGGGCGAGCGCCGCGTGATCAACGTCGGCTACCGCTATACGCGCGCGAACACCACGCTCGACAATCAGCCGATCAACCAGTTCCTGGTGTCCGCGCAATGGCCGCTCACGCGCCGCCTGTATGCGATCGGCCGTTTCAACTACGACCTCGCCGGAGATCGCGTGGTCGACGGTCTGGTCGGCTTACAATACGACGCGGATTGCTGGGCGCTCGGGGTCGGGGTGCAGCGGGCCGCGAACGGCATCAATTCGTCGGGACAGCAGAACTCGTCGACGCGATTCATGATGCAGCTGACGCTCAAGGGCTTGTCGACCATCGACAACGGCCTCGTGTCCGCATTCCGCGCCGGGGTGCCGGGCTACACGCCGTTGCCGCCGCCGCCGCCGCCGATGTCCCGCTTCAGCAACTACGAGTAACGCCGGCATGTCTGCACCGGTCAGCACGATTTCAATGGAGTTTCAGTGGCAATGAAGAAAACCCTTCGTTTCGCGGCAGTCGTGTCCAGCCTCGCCGCGTCCGCCGCGCTGCTCGCCGCCGCGCCGGCCGCGGCGCAGGCGCTCGGTTCGCAAGGTGCGCAGCTCGCCGACGAAGTCGTCGCCGTCGTCAACAACGACGTGATCACGGGCCGCGAACTCGACCAGCGCGTGGGCCTGATCGCCCGCCGGCTGCAGCAGCAGAACGCGCCGGTGCCGCCGGCCGACCAGTTGCGCGCGCAGGTGCTGAACCAGATGGTGCTCGAACGTATCCAGGTGCAGAAGGCCAAGGACGACGGAATCCGCATCGACGACGCGACCGTGCAGGCCACGCTGCAGCGGCTCGCGCAGGCGAACGGGATGACGCTCGACCAGTACCGTGCGCGTCTCGAGGCGCAGGGCGTGCCCTGGAGCATCTTCACGAACGACGCACGCACCGAGCTGATGCTGTCGAAGCTGCGCGAGCGCGAGGTCGACGGCAAGATCACGGTGTCGGACGCCGAGGTCGCGAACTACATCGCGAGCCAGCGCGGGCCGAACGCGTCGCAGCAGCAGGACCTGCGCTTCCAGCACATCTTCATCAAGGCGCCCACCAACGCGCCGCAGGCCGACATCGAAGCCGCGCAGAAGAAGGCCGAAGCGCTGCTGCAGCAGGCGAAGTCGGGCGCCGATTTCGAGCGGCTCGCGAAGAACAACTCCGAAGCGAACGACGCGAAGAAGGGCGGCGATCTCGGCTTCAAGTCGCCGAGCGCGCTGCCGGCCGACGTCGTCGACGCCGCGTCGAAGCTGCGCCCCGGCCAGGTCAATCCGACGCTGATCCGCGTGCCGGACGGCTTCGAGATCGTGCGCCTGGTCGATCGCCGCCAGAGCCAGGGCGCGAGTGCCGCCGCGCCGAAGATCGTGCAGACGCACGTGCGCCACATCCTGCTGCGTGTCGGCGAAGGCAAGTCGGAAGGCCAGGCGCGTCAGCAACTGATCGACATCCGCAACCAGGTCGAGGCCGGCGGCGATTTCGCGAAGTTCGCGCGCACCTACTCGCAGGACGGTTCCGCATCGCAGGGCGGCGATCTCGGCTGGATCAGCCCGGGCGAGACCGTGCCGGAATTCGAGCGCGCGATGAACAACCTGCAGGACGGCCAGATCAGCCAGCCGATTCGTACCGAGTACGGCTACCACCTGATCCAGGTGCTGAACCGCCGCGAGGCCGAAGGGTCGGTGCAGCAGCAGATGGACATCGCCCGTCAGGCGATCGGCCAGCGCAAGGCGGAACAGGCATATGCCGACTGGCTGCGCGAACTGCGCGATTCGTCGTACGTGCAGTACAAGATCGGCGGCGTCGGCCCGGCGAACTGAGCGAGCATCGGATGACCACGCCCGCGCTGCAGATCGCGATCACGACCGGCGAACCCGCGGGGGTCGGCCCGGAACTGACCGTGCAGGCGTTGCGTGACGCCGCGCAGCGCTGGCCCGACGCGCATTTCACCGTGCTCGGCGATGCAGCGCTGCTCGACGCGCGGGCCGCGGCGGTCGGCGCCGACCGGGCCGCGTGGGCCGGTGGCACGCAGGTGTCGGTCGCGCATCATGCGCTGGCGGTGCCGGCGCAGGCGGGCAAGCTGGACGCGGCGAACGGCCGCTACGTGCTCGGGCTGCTCGATGCCGCGATCGACGGCGCGCTGGCGGGCCGGTACGACGCGATCGTCACCGCGCCGCTGCAGAAGAGCACGATCAACGACGCGGGCGTGCCGTTCACCGGCCATACCGAATACCTGGCCGAGCGCACGCATACGCCGCGCGTCGTGATGATGCTGGCGGGCACCGGCGACCGGCCGTTGCGCGTCGCGCTCGCGACCACGCACCTGCCGCTGAAGGAAGTATCGGCCGCGCTGACGATCGACGGGCTCGTCGAGACGCTCGCGATCATCGATCGCGACCTGCGGCGCGACTTCGGTCTCGCCGCGCCGCGCATCCTCGTGACGGGCCTGAACCCGCATGCGGGCGAGAACGGTTATCTCGGCCGCGAGGAGATCGACGTGATCTCGCCGGCGCTGGCCCGCGCGAACGCGCAACGCATCGACGCGCGCGGCCCGTATCCGGCCGACACGCTGTTCCAGCCGCGCCATCTGGCCGATGCCGACTGCGTGCTCGCGATGTTCCATGACCAGGGCCTGCCCGTGCTGAAGTACGCGACGTTCGGCGAGGGCATCAACGTGACGCTCGGGCTGCCGATCATCCGCACGTCGGTCGATCACGGCACCGCGCTCGATCTGGCCGGCACGGGCCGCGCGGATCCGGGCAGCATGATCGCCGCGCTCGATACGGCCGTCACGATGGCGCGCCATCGTCGCGCAGCCTGACGCTGCCGGCTTACCCCATTCGTCGTATTTTTCGTTTTACTCAGTCGATGTCGAACAGCAGACAGCACCAAGGCCATTTCGCGCGCAAGCGCTTCGGGCAGAACTTCCTCGTCGATCACGGCGTGATCGATTCGATCGTCGCGACGATCGGCCCCGCGCGCGGCCAGCGGATGGTCGAGATCGGCCCCGGGCTCGGCGCGCTGACCGAGCCGCTGATCGAGCGCCTCGCGACGCCCGAGTCGCCGCTGCACGCGGTGGAGCTCGATCGCGACCTGATCGGGCGCCTGCAGCAGCGCTTCGGCGCGCTGCTGGAGCTGCATGCGGGCGACGCGCTCGCGTTCGACTTCCGTTCGCTCGCGGCGCCCGGCGACAAGCCGTCGCTGCGGATCGTCGGCAACCTGCCGTACAACATCTCCAGCCCGCTGCTGTTTCACCTGATGACGTTCGCCGATGCGGTCATCGACCAGCATTTCATGCTGCAGAACGAAGTCGTCGAGCGGATGGTCGCGGAGCCGGGCACGAAGGCGTTCTCGCGGTTGTCGGTGATGCTGCAGTACCGCTACGTGATGGAAAAGATGCTCGACGTGCCGCCGGAATCGTTCCAGCCGCCGCCGAAGGTCGATTCGGCGATCGTCCGGATGATTCCGTACGAGCCGCACGAACTGCCGGACGTCGATCCGGTGCTGCTCGGCGAAATCGTCACGGCCGCGTTCTCGCAGCGCCGCAAGATGCTGCGCAATACGCTCGGCGATTACCGCGAGACCGTCGATTTCGATGCGCTCGGCTTCGATCTCGCGCGCCGTGCGGAGGACGTGAGCGTGGCCGAATACGTCGGCGTCGCACAGGCGCTCGCGGCGCGGCGCAAGGCCGGATGATGCGCGTGGCGCAAGCCTGTCGGCTGTATCGAAGAGGCTGCCTGACCGGCAGCTTTTTTATTGCCCGCGCGTCTTGCGCCGGTCGTCACGACCGCCGGCGCGGCGGCGCGTTGACGAGCGCGATGCCGGTCAGCACGAGCGCGGCCGCGGACATGAAGCGCCAGCCGACCGTTTCGCCGAGCAGCAGCACGCCGAACGCGACGCCGAACAGCGGCGACAGGAACGTGAAGACGGACAGCCGGGACGCGCTGTAGCGCGTCAGCAGCCAGAACCACGACAGGTAGCTGACGAACGCGACGATCACCGACTGGTACGCGAGACTCGCGATCGCGAGCGGCGTGACCTGCGCGAGCGACATCTGCCCGAGCAGCGCGGCGAGCGCGACCAGGACGACCGCCGATACCGCAAGCTGGTAGAACAGCGTCTTGCTCGCGCTCGCCCGCGCGAGCGTCGTCGAACGTACGACGACCGTCGTCGCGGCCCACATCGCGCCGCCGAGAATCCCGAGCGCGTCGCCGGCGAGCCCGGCCAGCACCGACGCGCCGGGCGCGCGTGGCTTCAGGAAGCCGTCGGCGAACGCGAGCGCAATGCCGGCGAATGCGAGGCCGACGCCGGCCCATTGCGTGCGCTGCAGCCGCTCGCCCGGTGCGAACAGATGCAGGCCGAGCGCGGTGAAACACGGTGCCGTGTACAGGAAGATCGCCATGTGCGACGCGCTCGTCAGCGTCAGCCCGAAGAACACGCAGACGAATTCGCCGGCGAACAGCGCGCCGGCCGCGAGCCCCGCGCCGAACGTGCCGTCCGCCTGAAACAGCGGCGTGCCGCGCGTGCGGGCCCAGCCCCATAGCAGCAGCGCGGCGATCACCGAACGCAGCCCGGCCTGGAACATCGGCGCGATCGCGGCGTTCGTGCTCTTGATCGCGACCTGCTGGAAGCCCCAGATCGCGCACAGCAGCAGCATCAGGCCGACGGCGCGCGTATCGAGTGTGCGGCGCACGGGGGCGGCGGCGAGCGCGGTCATCGGCGCACCTCGCGGATGCGGTACGGCGACGGCGCGCTCAGGTGGGCGGCGCGCCCGGCGCGCTCGAATCGATGGTTTCGCACGGCAGTGGGGCGTACGGAAGAGTGGGTGGTCGCGGTCGGGCGGCAGGATGCATGCCCGATTTTGGTGCGAAGTGGAAGGATGTTACCCGATCGGCGCGGTGGCCGGGGGAGGCGGATCGTGCCGTTTTCCGCCGCCGCGCTCGTGCTCGCGACAGGCAACCGATGCACCGCATCGGGCCGCGCCCCGACCCGGTGCATCTGGCCAGGCGCTCCCGGCTAGGTGCCCTCGGCCAGACGCCCCAACTAGGCGTCCCCAACTAGGCGTTCCCAACTAGGCGTTCCCAACTAGGCGTCCCCGACTAGGCGTCCCCGGCGAAATTCACCCGACTCCGGTAGAATTTCCGGCTCTGGAAAGTCCCCACAGGAGTACAACACATGCGTTTGCTGCATACGATGCTGCGAGTCGGCGATCTCGACCGCTCGATCAAGTTCTACACCGAATTGCTCGGCATGAAGCTGCTGCGTCGCGAGGATTATCCGGAAGGCAAGTTCACGCTCGCGTTCGTCGGCTACGAAGACGAGAGCACGGGCACCGTGATCGAGCTGACCCACAACTGGGAGACGCCGTCCTACGATCTGGGCAACGGCTTCGGCCATCTGGCGGTGGCGGTCGACGATGCGTACGCGGCCTGCGAGAAGATCAAGGCGCAAGGCGGCAAGGTCACGCGCGAGGCGGGCCCGATGAAGCACGGTACGACCGTGATCGCGTTCGTCGAGGATCCGGACGGCTACAAGATCGAGTTCATCCAGAAGAAGTAAGCGCGCGATGAACGGGGCTGCGGCATGCGATGCCCGCCGCAGCAACGAAACAGGGCGGTGCGGGGTAACCCGTACCGCCCTGTTTCGTTGGCGGCGAAGCCGTGCGCGTCAAAGCGACGGCAGCAGCTCGGGCGGGTGATGCTTGAGCGTGTGCCGCGCTTCGCGGAACTCGGGGAAGATCGATTCGACGGTCTGCCAGAAGGCCGGGCTGTGGTTCATCTCGCGCAGGTGCGACAGCTCGTGCGCGACGACGTAGTCGATGATCGACATCGGAAAATGGATCAGCCGCCAGTTCAGGCGGATCTTGCCGTCGCTCGAGCAACTGCCCCAACGCGTCGCGGCCGACGACAGCGCGTACATCGAATACGTGACGCCGAGCCTTTCCGCGTAGACCGCGAGGCGCTCACCGAAGATGCGTTTCGCTTCGCCTTGCAGCCAGCCCTGCACGCGATCCTTGATCTGCTGCATGTCGGCCTGCACGGGCAGCGGCAGCGACAGCCGCAGCGCATCGGCATCGAAGCCGACGGCGCCCGCGCCGAGCGCGATCGTCACCGTCTTGCCGAGATACGGCAGTTGCGCGCCGTCGCGCCAGTCGATCTGCGGCAGCGCGCGCTGCTCGGTGCGCGTCTTCCACTCCGCGAGCTTCGCGAAGATCCAGCGTTGTTTCTCGGCGATCGCCGCTTCGATGTCGGCGAGCGTGACCCAGCGCGGCGCGGTGATCGACAGCCCGCTGCCGTCGATCGTGAAGCCGATCGTGCGGCGCGCCGAGCGCTTCAGCCGGTATTCGAGCACACGGCTGTCGAGCGCCAACGTGCGCACGCGTGAACGATCGGGCGCCGGGCCCGGATCGAGCGGCGCGGCGGGGGCGGCTTCGGGCGGTGCCGGCGGCGCGGCAGGCGCCGACGGGGCCGCGGCCGGCCCGTCGAAGAGCGGCAGATCCATCTGGCGATGATCGAGGGCCACGACGGCAGGCCGTGGCCGCGGACGCTGTTTCATCAGTTCGCTTCTTTTTGTCGTACGCAACGGCTGCAATCCGGGGCTTCAGGCGCGCGCGGCATCGCGGGTGCCGGCGTTGCCCGCCTGACGATACGCATCGGGATCGATGCGGCGCATTTCCGCTTCGATCCATGCTTCGACCTGCGAGTTCAATGCATCGGGCGTCAGCCCTTCGCTCGCGATCGGCTTGCCGATCGACACGGTGACGACGCCCGGGAATTTCGTGAACGAGTTGCGCGGCCACACATGACCTGCATTGTGCGCGATCGGCACGACCGGTGTACCGGTTTCGATCGCGAAACGCGCGCCGCCCGTCTTGTACTTGCCCTGCTTGCCGACCGGCGTGCGCGTGCCTTCGGGGAACATGATCATCCATGCGCCTTCCGACAGGCGCTTCTTGCCCTGGCGGATCACCGACGCGAACGCGTTCTTGCCTTCCTTGCGGTTGATGTTGACCATGTGCAGCATCCCGAGCGCCCAGCCGAAGAACGGCACGTACAGCAGCTCGCGCTTGAACACGTAGCAGAGCGGCTTGGGCATCAGCGCCGGAAACGCGAGCGTTTCCCACGCGGACTGGTGCTTCGACAGCAGCACGGCCGGGCCGTCGGGCAGGTTCTCCATCCCTTCGATCCGGTAGCGGATGCCGTTCAGCCAGCGCACGACCCACAGCGTCGACTTGCACCAGCCGGCCGCCATCCAGTAGCGCGCGTCGGGGCGCATGAACGGAAACGCGATGAAGCACGCGGTGGCGTACGGCACCGTGTACAGGATGAAGTAGATCAGCAGCAGCAGTGAGCGGACGAAGCGCATCGGTGTGAGTCTGGCGTTGGGGAGGATGCGCGCGGCAGCCGCATCACTCGTATTCGTGTGAAAGAAAATCGAGCGCGAAGGCGCGCAGGTCGTCGTGGACTTTCGTGCCGTCCGGCAGATTGCCGGCGGCGAGTGTCTTCTTGCCCTTGCCGGTCAGCACGAGGTGCGGCTGGAAGCCGACCGCGACGCCGGCCTGCAGGTCGCGCAGCGAATCGCCGACGACCGGCGTGTTGGCGGGATCGATCTCGAAGCGCTCGGCGATCATCTGCATCATGCCGGGTTTCGGCTTGCGGCAGTCGCAGCGATCCTCGGCCGTGTGCGGGCAGAAGAACACCGCGTCGATGCGCGCGCCGACCGCGGCCGCCGCGCGATGCATTTTCAGGTGCATCTCGTTGAGCGCAGCCATGTCGAACAGCCCTCGACCGATGCCGGACTGGTTGGTCGCGACGACCACGCGGTAGCCCGCGTGGTTGAGCCGCGCAATCGCCTCGAAGCTGCCGGGCAGCGCGATCCATTCGTCGGGCGTCTTGATGAACGCGTCCGAATCGACGTTGATCACGCCGTCCCGGTCGAGGACGACGAGCTTTCGGTTGGGGCTGATCGGCATCGTTCGGCCCTTATGCGGCGAGCTTCGAGATGTCGGCGACGCAGTTCATCTGCTGGTGCAGCGCGGACAGCAGCGCGAGACGGTTCGCGCGCAGTGCCGGATCTTCCGCGTTGACCATCACGTCGTTGAAGAACGTGTCGACCGGCGCACGCAGCGCGGCGAGCGCCGAGAGCGCGCCCGTGTACGCACGCGCCTCGAGCTGCGACTGCACGCGCGGCGTGACGGCCGCGAGCTGTTCGTGCAGCGCCTTCTCGGCGGCCTCGACGAGCAGCGTCGACTGCACCGCGCCGTTCGCGACGCCTTCCGACTTCTTCAGAATGTTCGAGATCCGCTTGTTCGCGGCCGCGAGCGCTTCGGCTTCCGCGAGGCGCGTGAATTCGCGCACCGCGTCGAGGCGCGCGACGAGATCGTCGATGCGCGTCGGGTTCAGGCTCAGCACCGCGTCGATTTCGCCAGCCGAATAGCCGCGCTCGCGCAGCAGGCCGCGCAGGCGATCCATGAAGAACGCGAAGATGGCGTCGGTCGATTCGGCGACGCCCGGCACGCCGTCAAAGCGTGCGTGGGCCGTGCGCAGCAGCGCCACGAGATCGAGCGGCAACTGCTTTTCGAGCAGCAGACGCAGCACGCCGAGCGCGTGGCGGCGCAGCGCGAACGGATCCTTTTCGCCGGTCGGCGCGAGGCCGATGCCCCAGATGCCGACGATCGTCTCGAGCTTGTCGGCGAGCGCGACGGCGGTCGACACGGGGGTGGTCGGCAGCGCATCGCCGGAGAAGCGCGGTTGGTAGTGCTCGGCGCAGGCGAGCGCGACGTCGTCGGGTTCGCCGTCGTGGCGCGCGTAGTACGTGCCCATCGTGCCCTGCAATTCGGGGAACTCGCCGACCATGTCGGTCAGCAGGTCGGCCTTCGCGAGACGGGCGGCGCGCTTCGCATGCGCGGTGTCGGCGCCGATCGCCGGGGCGATCTCGCCGGCCAGCGCCTCGAGGCGCTCGACGCGTGCGAGCGCCGAACCGAGCTTGTTGTGATAGACGACGTTCGCGAGCTGCGGCACGCGCTCGGCGAGCGGCTTCTTCTTGTCCTGCTCGAAGAAGAACTTCGCATCGGCGAGGCGCGGGCGCACGACGCGCTCGTTGCCTTCGATGATCTCGCCCGGCGTCTTCGTCTCGATGTTCGATACGATCAGGAAGCGCGAGCGCAGCTTGCCGCCGACGTCGGTCAGCGCGAAATACTTCTGGTTCGTCTGCATCGTGAGGATCAGGCATTCCTGCGGCACCTGCAGGAATTCGTCCTCGAAACGGCACGGGTAGACCACCGGCCATTCGACCAGCGACGTCACTTCGTCGAGCAGCGATTCGGGCATCACGACCGTGTCGCCGTTCGCATGTTCGTTCAGCTGCGTGCGGATCGTTTCGCGGCGATCGGCGAAGTGCGCGATTACGCGGCCCTTGTCGCGCAGCGTGTCGGCGTACGCGCGCGCATGCTGGATCGCGACGAGGCCGTCGGACAGGAAGCGGTGGCCGAGCGTGGTGTCGCCGGCGTCGACGCCGAACGCGGTGACGGGCACGACGCGGTCGTCGTGCAGCACCGTCAGGCGATGCACCGGGCGCACGAACTTCACGTCCGAGCCGTCCGGGCGCTGGTAGGTCATGAATTTCGGGATCGGCAGCTTCGCGAGCGCTTCGTCGAGCGCGGCCTGCAGGCCGTCGGCGAGCGTGACGCCGGCCGCCGAATAGTTGATGAAGAACGCTTCGGCCTTGCCGTCCTGCGCGCGCTCGAGATCGGCGATCGACAGGTTCGGGTGGCCGAGCGCCGCGAGCTTCTTCGCGAGCGGGGCCGTCGGCTTGCCTTCGGCGTCGAGCGCGACCGACACGGGCAGAACCTTTTCGCGGACCTGCCGGTCGGGCGCGACGGCGCGCACGTTCTGCACGACGACCGCGAGGCGGCGCGGCGTGGCGTAGCGTTCGAACACGAGTTCGCCTTCGACGAGGTCGCGCGCCGCGAGGCGTTGCGCGAGACCTTCGGCGAATGCGTCGCCGAGGCGCGCGAGGGCCTTCGGCGGCAGCTCTTCGGTCAGCAGTTCGACGAGCAGGGGGGCGGGATGATTATGCGTCATGGTTGGAATGAATCTCGTCTCGTCAGTCCTGATCGATCTTGCGTTCGACCTTGAGCGGCGGCGCCCATGCCGGCTGCGCGGCGTCCTGGGCGTCGGTGGTGAGGCCCGGCACGCCCGGCGGGTTGCCGAGCATCGGGAAGCCGAGCTTCTCGCGCGAGTCGTAGTAAGCCTGCGCGACGAGACGCGACAGCGCGCGGATGCGGCCGATGTACGCCGCCCGCTCGGTGACCGAGATCGCGCCGCGCGCGTCGAGCAGGTTGAACGTGTGGCCGGCCTTCAGTACGAGCTCGTACGCGGGCAGCGCGAGCTGCGCGTCGATCATCTTCTTCGCTTCGGCTTCGTAGCTGTTGAAGAACGTGAACAGCAGGTCGACGTTCGCGTGCTCGAAGTTGTAGGTCGACTGCTCGACCTCGTTCTGGTGGTACACGTCGCCGTACGACAGGCGGCGCAGCTCGGGGCCGTTCGGGCCTTGCTCCTCCCACTCGGTCCACACGAGGTCGTACACGTTCTCGACCTTCTGCAGGTACATCGCGAGGCGCTCGAGGCCGTACGTGATCTCGCCCAGCACCGGCTTGCATTCGAGGCCGCCGACTTCCTGGAAATACGTGAACTGCGTGACTTCCATCCCGTTCAGCCACACTTCCCAGCCGAGCCCCCACGCGCCGAGCGTCGGGTTCTCCCAGTCGTCCTCGACGAAGCGCACGTCGTTCTGCTTCAGGTCGAAGCCGAGCGCTTCGAGCGAGCCGAGGTACAGGTCGAGGATGTTTTCGGGCGCCGGCTTGAGCACGACCTGGTACTGGTAGTAGTGCTGCAGGCGGTTCGGGTTTTCGCCGTAGCGGCCGTCCTTCGGGCGGCGCGACGGCTGCACGTACGCGGCGCGCCACGGCTCGGGGCCGACCGCGCGCAGGAACGTGTGGACGTGCGACGTGCCCGCGCCGACTTCCATGTCGATGGGCTGGAGCAGGGCGCAACCCTGCTTGTCCCAGTAGGACTGCAGCGTCAGGATGATTTGCTGAAACGTAAGCATGAAGAGCCTTCGTGGCGCTGGCGCTCCGTTGCGGACGGCGCTCCGGGCGGGCCCGGAGGGTCGGCTCGCGCGGCGGCGCGGCTTGTTAGTGTGCTGAAACGCGTAATTTTACCGGATCGGCGACCGGATGCGGCCGGAAGGCGGATGCGGGCGTTGCCGCACCGGTCCGGCGGCCCGCGCACACGGGCGCCGGCGCCCATGCCGCGGCGCTTCGCGCGGGCGTTATGATGCGCGTATTGCGGTGCGCGCTGCGCGCCGCGTCACCGCTTGCCGATGCCGATTGCATGGACGAACCGACCGACATTCTGATTCCGCTGCTTCCGCCGTTCCTCGCCCTGCTCGGGCACGCCGCCGACGCTCAGGCGCGCGGCGAGCGCTCCGCGCACGATCTTTGGCTCGCCGCCGCCGCCCATCTGCACGCGGTCGATGCGGCGGCGATCGCGCAGCTCACGGCCACGCTCGTCGCGCGGCAGCGCACGGGCGATGCGGTTGCGCTCGCCGAATGCGCGGCGCGTGCGCAGCCGGGTGTTGACGCGTACTTCAATCACGGCTACGCGCTGCAGATGGCCGGCCGTCACGCGGATGCGGTCGCGCCGTACCGCGCGGCGCTGGCGCTCGATGCCGGCTGGCCGTCGCTGCGCAACAACCTCGCGATCGCGCTGCGCTTGTCGGGCGGCGACCGCGCGGAAGAGATCGCGCTGCTCGACGCGGCCGTGAAGCACGATCCGCACGACGTGCAGGCGTGGATCAATCTCGTCGTCGCGCGGATCGCGACGCACGATCTGGACGGTGCGCTCGCGTGCGCCGAGCGGCTCGCCGAGCTCGCGCCCGACAACGCGCTCGCGATGAACAACGTCGCGATGGCGATGAAGGAGGCGCAGCGCTGGGACGATGCCGAGCGCCATGCGGCGCGGGCGTGCGAACTGGCGCCCGACGATGCGTCGTTCCGCTTCAATCTCGCGATCATCCAGCTCGTGCGCGGCAACCACGCAGCCGGCTGGCGCGGCCACGAGGCACGCTGGGACGGCGCGGGCGAGTTGCGCGGCCGCCGGCCGGCGCTGCCGGGCCCGCGCTGGCAGGGCGAGCCGCTCGCCGGCAAGACGCTGCTGGTGTGGGGCGAGCAGGGGCTCGGCGACGTGCTGCAGTTCTGCCGCTTCGTCGCGCCGCTCGCCGAACGCGTGCATCGCGAGGGCGGCCGGCTCGCGTGGAATACGTTTCCGGCGCTCGGCACGCTGATGCAGCGCAGCCTCGGCGCGCACGCGGACACATTCGGCGCGGGCGGCGGCGTCGACGCGCTGCCGGCATTCGATTACGAAGTACCGCTGATCGGCCTGCCGCTGATGCTCGGCATGGAGGCATCGACGCTCGCCGCGTCGGTGCCGTACCTGCGGGCCGAGCCGGGCGCATGCGACGCATGGCGCGCGCGGCTCGCGGGCGACGGCCGGCCGAAGGTGGGGCTCGTGTGGACGGGCAGCGCGGGCCATCAGCGCAATCCGTTCCGGCGCGTCGGGCTCGAGCGCTATGCCGACGCGTTTCGCGGCATCGACGGCGTCGCGTTCTATTCGCTGCAGCCGGGCGCGGACGCGGATGTCGCCGCCGCGCGCGCGGCGGGTTTCGCGATCGAAGACTATACGGCCGAATTGAAGAGCTTCGACGATACGGCGGCGTTCATCGGCGCGCTGGATCTCGTGATCACCGTGTGCACGTCGGTCGCGCACCTGGCCGGCGCGCTCGGCGCGCGTACCTGGGTGCTGCTCGACGTGAATCCGCACTGGCCATGGCTGCTCGATCGCCGGGACAGCCCGTGGTATCCGACCGCGACGTTGTACCGGCAGCCGACGTTCGGCGCGTGGGCGCCGGTGATGGAGGAAGTGAGCCGCGACCTGCGGCACGTCGCTGCGCAGTGGGAACCATCGGATCGATCGAACCGATCGGCCCAATCGGCCCGGCAGGCCTGAACCGCCGGCCCGCCCGCGGTCACGGGCCGCCGCGCTCGACGGCGGCCCGTTGCGTCATTGCGCTTCGTCGTCGCCGTGGCGTCGGCCGTTGCGCCGGCGCAAGCCCGGCCCGAACGTGAAGCCGAACGCGAGCAGCACGAACGACACCGCGAGCACGATGTTGTTGCCGCTCGTCACGTACGGCGTGAAGCCGCTGGTGCCTTCGATCCGCACGTCGAGCGAGCCGATCGTGAACGGCTTCAACTGGCCGAGCACGCGGCCGTGCGCGTCGATCGCGGCCGTCATCCCCGTGTTGGTCGAGCGCAGCATCGGCCGGCCCGTTTCGAGCGAGCGCATCCGCGCGATCTGCAGATGCTGGTCGAGCGCGATCGTGTCGCCGAACCACGCGAGATTCGTCACGTTGACGAGCACGCCGGGCGGCTGCGGATTGTCGCGGATCGTCGCGGCGATTTCCTCGCCGAACAAATCCTCGTAGCAGATGTCGGCCATCACCGGCTGGTTGTGCACGAGGAACGGCTTCTGCACGGGCGCGCCGCGCGCGAAGTCGCCGAGCGGCATCTTCATCAGGTTGACGAACCACCGGAAGCCCCACGGAATGAATTCGCCGAAGGGCACGAGGTGATGCTTGTCGTAGTGATAGATGTCGCGCGAGTTCGGCGTCACGCCGTACAGGCTGTTCGTGTAATCGACGTACCGGCCGTCCTCGGTCACCGACGCGCCGACCGCGCCGAACAGCACGGCCGAACCGGTCGTGTCGCTGAACTTGCGGATCGCGACGGCGAACGGTTCGGGCAGTTCCTGGATCATCACCGCGATCGCGGTCTCGGGCGTGACGATCAGGTCGGCCGGCTTCTCGACGATCATCTGCTGGTACATCTTGATCGCCGCGTCGATGCCTTCCTGCTCGAACTTGATGTCCTGCTTCACGTTGCCCTGCAGCAGCCGCACGGTGAGCGGCGCGTTCGCGGGCACGGTCCACGTGACCTGCGACAGCGCGAGGCCGGCCGCGACGAGCGCGGCGGCGATGCCGGCCGGCGCGGCGATGCGTACGCGCGCGTTGCCGCTCGATGCGCCGGCGCCGCCGACCCGCAGCGGCGACGGGCGCGCGGCGGCGAGCGCCTGCACGACCAGTGCGGCGAACAGCGCGAGCACCCACGCGATCCCGTACACGCCGACCACCGGCGCAAAGCCCGCGAACGGGCCGTCGACCTGCGGGTAGCCGCTGCCGAGCCAGGGAAAGCCGGTGAACACGGTGCCGCGCAGCCATTCGCCGAGCGCCCACGCGCTCGCGAACGCGAATGCGCCGTGCCAGGTCGGCGAGAACGGCCGCGGGTCGGGCTCGCGGCGATGCCACGCATGGCCCGCGCAGAACGACCACAGCCCGGCCGCGAACGCCGGGTACAGCGACAGATACAGCGAGAACAGCACGAGCGCGCCGCCCGCGAGCGGCGCGGCCATCTCGCCGTACACGTGCATGCTGATGTAGAGCCACCAGACGCCGCTGATGAAGTTGCCGAAGCCGAACGCGCCGCCGGTGAGCGCGGCGCCGCGCCAGCTCGACGTGCGCGTCAGCTGCGCGAAAAACCAGACGAATACGACGAGCTGCAGCCAGCCGCCATGCGGCGTGGGTGCGAAGGCGAGCGTATTGGCCGCGCCGGCGAGCAGCGCGGCCGGATAGTGCCAGCGCGGCAGCGCGCGGCCGGGCGCCGGCGCGAGAAGGCCGCCAGCCGGGCGGGACGGGATCGGATCGTCCATGTGAAGCGGAAGAGGGCGAGCGGTTGAAGGAAGCGCGGCCGGCGCGGGGCGGTCAGTCTTCGTGCGAGGTTTCGGCGCGACGGCTGGCGAGCGGGTTGCGGCGCACCAGCAGCACATGAACCTGGCGCGCATCGCCGCGCTGGATTTCGAACACGAGGTTGCCGAGCTGCAGCTTCTCGCCGCGGTGCGGCACGCGTCCGAAATGATGGGTGATCAGCCCGCCGATCGTGTCGACTTCGTCGTCAGGGAAATCGGTGCCGAACACCTCGTTGAACTGCTCGATCTCGGTGAGCGCGCGCACGCGGTAGCGGCCGTCCGGCCCCGAGATGATGTTGCCGGCTTCCTCGTCGAAGTCGTATTCGTCCTCGATGTCGCCGACGATCTGTTCGAGCACGTCCTCGATCGTGATCAGGCCAGCGACGCCGCCGTATTCGTCGACGACGATCGCCAGGTGGTTGCGGTTCACGCGGAAGTCGTGCAGCAGCACGTTCAGGCGCTTCGATTCCGGAATGAACACGGCCGGGCGCAGCATCCCGCGCACGTCGAACTCTTCCTCGGCGTAGAAGCGCAGCAGATCCTTCGCGAGCAGCACCCCGATCACGTTGTCGCGGTTCTCCTCGTACACGGGATAGCGCGAGTGCGCCTTTTCGAGGACGAACGGGATGAAATCCTCGGGCTTGTCGGCGATGTTGATCGCGTCCATTTGCGCGCGCGGCACCATGATGTCGCGCGCGCACAGATCGGATACCTGGAACACGCCTTCGATCATCGACAGCGAATCGGCGTCGATCAGGTTGCGTTCGTGAGCGTCCTGGAGGATTTCCAGCAACTCGCCGCGGGATTCGGGCTCGGGCGAGATGAAGTCGGTCAGGCGCTCGAGCAGCGAGCGCTTTTCTTGCGGTTTGTCGGTTGGCTTACGACTGGGATACGAATCGTTCATGGTGGTGCGCCCGGGTCATGCCGGGGCGCGCGGTCACGGAGTAGGCAAGGATACACCAAGGGCACGACGCGGCCGTGTCACCCGGCCGCACGGCCAGGGCGGGCGGCTCGCGCTGCCCCGCTCGCGGACGGCCGCGCCGGGCGCGGCGGCGTCCTCGGGCTCATCCTATCGCAGAAAGAGCCGGCGGGGCGCGGCGGCCAAAAATCGGCGGCGGGAAGGGCGACGCGGCCCGACGCGGGAAACGGCCGTGACGGCGGCATTCCGCCGCAGGCGGGCGCCGCCGGCGCGCGGTTCAGAACCGCATGCCGGCCGAGCAGCCGCCGGCTGCCGCGCCGTTGGTCGCGGCGCCGCCGCAACCGAGTATCCCGCAGCCGGACAGCGCGACGCTCGCGGCGACGAGCAGCGCGGCGATCCTGCAACGTGACCGGCGTGACGGTTTCATCGGCAGTGTCCTCGGGAAGGGTGGGCGGCGCAGTGCCGCATGCATGGCGGCAGGCCGGGTGTCGTGTCGGATCATCGGCATCGTGCGAGCAACCCTTCCAGCGCGCGGTCGGGGATGCCGCTCGCGCGCAGCGCGTCGACCGTGCGGCTCACGTAGTCGAGCGTCGTGCCGTAGCGGCCGGCCGCGCAGCCGAACACTTCCTTCACGACGGGGTCGGTCAGCTTGCCCGTATAGGTCGGTGCGTCGCGGCGCATCACGAACGCGAGCGCGGTCACGCGTTCGCCGGTTTCGAGTGAGCACGGCAGCCACGCGGGCCGGTACGAGCCCATCGGCATCTCGCGCTTCCACAATGTCTCGAGGTGCGGCTGCGCGGTCGGCCCGGCGAGCCGGAAGGCGATGCCCGTGCACGAGCCGCCGCGATCGAGCGCGAGCACGAGGCCCGGCCGTTCGGGGGTGCCGCGGTTCACGCGCGACCACAGGTAGAGCCCGCGGTGATAGCCGTGCACCTTGCCGCGCACGGCAGCGACGGTCGGCAGCCCGGGGTTCCAGATCAGCGAGCCATAGCCGAACAGCCAGAGATCCTGCCGGCCGTCCCAGTCGCGCATCGTATGCGCGAGGGACGCGGCGAGTTCGTCTTCCGTCAGCAGACGGCCTTCGCCGATCGACGGCGGGTAGGCGGGCGGCAGCATCGCGGCGTGACGCATCGGACGGATGGCTTACTGGTACGGGTTCGGAAAACCCAGTTTCGCGAGGATGTCGACTTCGAGCGCTTCCATTTCGGCCGCGTCCTCGTCGCTCGTCTCGTGGTCGTAGCCCTGCGCGTGCAGCGCGCCGTGCACCAGCAGGTGCGCGTAATGGGCCATGAGCGGCTTGCCCTGGTCGTGCGCTTCCTTCTCGACCACCGGGCAGCACAGCACGAGGTCGCCGATCACGGTGCCGTCGGGCGCCGGGTCGTACGCGAAGGTCAGCACGTTGGTCGGATAGTCCTTGTGGCGGTAGCCGGCGTTCAGCGTACGGCCTTCGTTTTCGCCGACGAAGCGCACGGTGAACTGCGCGCTCGCGAACAGCGCCGGCTCGATCCATTCGGCGATCAGCTTGCGCTTGGGCAGCGTCTTGCGCAGCTCGCTCGTGATCTCGTCGCCGTACTGCACGGACAGGTCGAATTCCAGCGCGCGCGGCTCGTCTTCCGGGTCGTCCTCGCGCGGGGCGAATTCGGCGCCGACGTGCAGCGTCACGCTGTCGTAGTGCTCGGGCTGCAGCGCGAGCTTCGCGCGCATCGCCGGATCGTTGTGCTGCGCGACGATCGCGACAGCCGCGTCGCCCGAGCTGCCCGACAGGTCGAACATCAGGCTGCGGCCGTCCGGGAAGTCGATTCGCAGCCCTTGTGCGTTGACGGTCCGGGCCTTGCCCTTTGCGTCGAACAGCGAAAGGCGGGGGGAGTCGGACGCGGCGCGGCCGGATTTGCGGGAACGGGAGGATTTCATGACGCGTGCGGCGATTGGGACGCGTTGAGGATACACCAAACGGCCGATCGCGCCCGAATTCGCCCGGGCGAAAAAAAGCCCGGCGCGCCGTGTGGCGGGCCGGGCCGGCCGGGGCAGCGCGCCGCCGCTCAGCCGTCCTGGTGCTGCGCGTGGAATTCGTCGTACGCCTCGACGATGCGCGCGACGAGCGGATGGCGCACCACGTCCGCGCTCGTGAAGCGCGTGAGCGCGATGCCGCGCACGCCGCCGAGCACCTGCTGCGCCTCGACGAGGCCGCTCTTGTGGCCGCGCGGCAGGTCGACCTGGCTCGTGTCGCCGGTCACGACCGCCTTCGAGCCGAAGCCGATCCGCGTGAGGAACATCTTCATCTGCTCGGGCGTCGTGTTCTGCGCCTCGTCGAGGATGATGAACGCGTGGTTCAGCGTGCGGCCGCGCATGTACGCGAGCGGTGCGATCTCGATCATCTGGCGCTCGAACATCTTGGCCGTCTTGTCGAAGCCGAGCAGGTCGTACAGCGCGTCGTACAGCGGCCGCAGGTACGGGTCGACCTTCTGCGCGAGGTCGCCCGGCAGGAAGCCGAGCCGCTCGCCGGCCTCGACGGCCGGGCGCGTCAGCACGATCCGCTTGACCTGGTCGCGCTCGAGCGCGTCGACCGCGCACGCGACCGCGAGGTAGGTCTTGCCGGTGCCGGCCGGCCCGATGCCGAACGTCACGTCGTGCGACAGGATCTGCTTCAGGTATTCGCGCTGCGCGGGCGTGCGGCCGCGCAGGTCGGCGCGCCGCGTGTAGAGCTTCGGCGCCGGTTCTTCGTCCGGCTCGTCCGCGTCGAGCTGCACGACGGGTTCGTCGAACGGATGGTCGGGGTCGCCGCGAAAGCGCACGTCGAGCGGTTCCTGGCGGCCGTTGCCGGCCGTGTGGCGCACCTCGACCAGCGCGAGCTGGATGTCGTCGACCGACAGCGGATCGCGCGCGCGGTTGTAGAAGTTTTCGAGCGCGGCGAGGGCGAGCTTGGCGCCGCGCCCGCGGATCGTGATCCGGTGGCCGCGCCGCGCGAGCGTGACGTCGAGCGCCTGTTCGATCTGCCGCAGGTTTTCGTCGAGCGGGCCGCAGAGGTTGGCGAGGCGCGCGTTGTCGTCGCGCGGGGCGGTGAATTCCAGTGCTTGGACGGTCTTCAAAGTAGCGTCGGGCTCCTGTCGGGCGTCGGTCGGTCAGTGGGTGGCCGCGCTCGCGTCGTCGCTGACGAGCACGAGCTCGCCGCGCAGCGAGTGCGGGTACGCATGGTTGATCCTCACGTCGATCATCTGGCCGATCAGGCGCGGGTGTGACGCGAGCGGCGCCGGGAAATTCACGACCCGGTTGTTCTCGGTGCGGCCCGCGAGTTCGTTCGGGTCCTTGCGCGACGGGCCCTCGACGAGGATCCGCTCGACCTTCCCGACCATCGACTGGCTGATGCGCGCGACGTTCTCCTCGATCGTCGCCTGCAGATGTTGCAGGCGTTTGAGCTTCACTTCGCGCGGCGTGTCGTCGGCGAGGTTCGCGGCCGGCGTGCCCGGGCGCGGGCTGTAGATGAACGAGAAGCTGGTGTCGTAGCTCATCTCGTGCACGAGCGCCATCATCTTGTCGAAATCCTCCTCGGTCTCGCCGGGGAAGCCGACGATCATGTCGGTCGACAGCGACAGATCGGGGCGGATCGCGCGCAGCTTGCGGATCACCGACTTGTATTCGAGCACCGTGTAGCCGCGCTTCATCGCCATCAGGATGCGGTCGGAGCCGTGCTGGACCGGCAGATGCAGGTGGCTCACGAGCTTCGGCACCTTCGCGTAGGTGTCGATCAGGCGCTGCGTGAATTCCTTCGGGTGCGACGTCGTGTAGCGGATCCGCTCGATGCCGGGGATGTCGGCGACGTATTCGATCAGCGTCGCGAAATCGGCGATGTCGGTCGAGCCGGCCGTCAGCGCGCCGCCGAATTTTCCACGATAAGCGTTCACGTTCTGGCCGAGCAGCGTGACTTCGCGCACGCCCTGATCGGCGAGGCCGGCGATTTCGGTCAGCACGTCGTCGAGCGGGCGCGACACTTCATCGCCGCGCGTGTACGGCACCACGCAGTAGCTGCAGTACTTCGAGCAGCCTTCCATGATCGACACGAACGCGCTCGGCCCCTCGACGCGCGCGGGCGGCAGGTGGTCGAACTTCTCGATTTCGGGGAACGTGATGTCGACCTGCGCGCGGCCGCTCGCGCGGCGCGCGTCGATCATCTGCGGCAGGCGGTGCAGGGTTTGCGGGCCGAACACGAGGTCGACGTACGGCGCGCGCGACACGATCGACGCGCCTTCCTGGCTCGCGACGCAGCCGCCGACGCCGATCAGGAGGCCCGGCTTCGCTTCCTTCAGCTCGCGCACGCGGCCGAGATCGGAGAACACCTTCTCCTGCGCCTTCTCGCGCACCGAACACGTGTTGAACAGGATGATGTCCGCGTCTTCCGGCGTGTCGGTCTTTTCGAGGCCTTCGGCCGCGTTGAGCACGTCCACCATCTTGTCCGAGTCGTACTCGTTCATCTGGCAGCCGAAGGTCTTTACGTAAACTTTCTTGGTCATGGGGATTCGCCGTTCGCAGTGGTTGACCTGGGGGCGTCGTCAAGGGTGAGTCGGGACGGCCGTGCGCGGCACGCGAATCGCGCGCAGCAGGCAGGAAAGGCCGTCGGGAAAGCCTTCCATTATAGCTTTTCGCGCCACGACGGACGGGCGGCCGGTCGCAGACGCGCGACGCAGGATCGTGGGTTCCGACCCCTCGATGAAGGCGGGCCGGCCGTCAGCGGCACGCGTTCAGCAAGTCGTCGAGCGCCGCTTCCTCGCGCGCGAAGCGTTCGGCGAGAAAATCGAGCAGCACGCGCACGCGCGGCGCCATGTAGCGCTTGCTGTGATAGATCGCGTGCAGCGGCGCATCCTGGTGCCGCCAGTCGGGCAGCAGCACGCGCAGCCGGCCCGCACGGACGTCGTCGGCGATGTCCCACAGCGACTTCAGCGCGATGCCGTGGCCGCGCAGCGTCCATTCGCGCGTGAGGCCGCCGTCGTTGGTCTCGAACGCAGTCGACACGGGCACCGTGTGGATCTGCACTTCGTCGCCGCGCGTGAAGTGCCAGGTGTTCATCGGGCCGGACGCGATCGTGATCACGTTGCACGGAAAGCGGGCCAGATCATGCGGATCGGCCGGCACGCCATGGCGTTCGACGAACGACGGCGCCGCGCACAGCACGCGCCGGTTGGTCGCGAGCCGGCGGGCGATCAGCGCACCGTCGGGCGGGGCGGCGAAGCGGATCGCCAGATCGATCTCGTCCTGCCACAGGTTCGACGACGAATCGGACGCCGTGAGCGAAAACGTGACGCCCGGATGCAGCGTCGTGAATTCGTGAAGCCAGTCGAGCAACTGGTGGCGGCCGAAATCGGACGTCGACGACAGCCGCACCTTGCCGCTCACGACGTTGCGGCCTTCCTGCAGCATCGCATCCGCGTCGTCGAGCGCCTGCAGCGCCTGGCGGCAGCAGTTCAGGTACAGCTTGCCTTCGTCGGTGAGCCGCAATTGCCGCGTCGAGCGTTCGAACAGCCGCGTCGCGATCTTCGCCTCGAGCTTCGCGAGCCGCGCGCTCGCGGCGGCCGGCGTGAGGTTCAGCTTGCGTCCAGCGGCGGACAGGCTGCCCAGTTCCGCCGCCTCGACGAACAGCCGGATGTCGCCCAGTCGGTCCATGCGATTTTCCAGAGATATTTGAAAATGGTTCAAATGCCACGCCAATTATCAAATATAGGCGTCTTCGGGACAATGCGCGCACATCCCGCTTTCTTGTGCGGTGCGGCACCGAACCGGCGCCGCGGCCGCCGCCTTCCGGAGAACGTCATGCCCCTTCCGTTACTGGCGCTCGCGATCAGCGCCTTCGCCATCGGCACCACCGAATTCATCATCATGGGCCTCCTGCCCGAAGTCGCGCACGACCTGGCCGTGTCGCTGCCGTCGGCCGGCCTGCTCGTCACCGGCTACGCGCTCGGCGTCGCGGTCGGCGCGCCGCTGCTCGCGGTGCTGACGAGCCGCATGCCGCGCAAGGCCGCGCTGCAGTTGCTGATGGCGATCTTCGTCGTCGGCAACGTGCTGTGCGCGATCGCGTCCGGTTACGCGATGCTGATGGTCGCGCGCGTCGTCACGTCGTTCGCGCACGGCTCGTTCTTCGGCATCGGCGCGGTGGTCGCCGCGTCGCTCGTGCCGGCCGACAAGCGCGCGAGCGCGATCGCGCTGATGTTCACCGGGCTCACGCTGTCGAACGTGCTCGGCGTGCCGTTCGGCACGTTCGTCGGCCAGTTGCTCGGCTGGCGCGCGTCGTTCTGGATCGTCGCGGCGCTCGGCGTGCTCGCCTTTGGCGGCGTGGCCGCGCTCGTGCCGAACCGCCACGACAGCGGGCCGGTCGGCCTCGGCCACGAAGTGCGCGTGCTGAAGGAGCCGCAGGTATGGCTCGCGCTGCTGATGACCGTGCTCGGCTTCGGCGGCGTGTTCGTCGTGTTCACCTACATCGCGCCGATTCTCGAGACCGTATCGGGCTATTCGCCGCGCGCGGTCGCGCTGATCCTCGTGCTGTTCGGCGCGGGGCTGACGATCGGCAATACGATCGGCGGCAAGCTCGCCGACCGCGCGCTGATGCCGTCGCTGATCGCGATCCTCGTCGCGCTGATGGCCGTGATGGCCGCGTTCGCGAAGACGAGCCACCTGCCGGTCGCGGCTGCCGTCACCGTATTCGTCTGGGGGATCGCCGCGTTCGCGACGGTGCCGCCGCTGCAGGCGCGCGTGGTCGAGAAGGCCGCGAGCGCACCGCATCTCGCGTCGACGCTGAACATCGGCGCGTTCAACGTCGGCAATGCGGGCGGTGCGTGGCTCGGCGGCCTCGCGCTCGAACACGGCTTCGCGCTCGATGCGCTGCCCTGGGTCGCGGTCGCGGTGACGTTCGCGGCGCTCGTCGTCACGTGGCTCGCGATGCGGCTCGATGCGCGCGGCCCGGCGCGCGGCGCGGCGCAGGCGGCGCAGTGAGCGGCGCCTTGCGCGGCGACGCCATGGCGGCAGGAAAAGGTTCGCGAGAAACGCATTCCTCCGCAATGCTGATAACGGTGTGAAGATAACTTCGTTTGCCCGTGCAAGGGCGGGTGATAGCGTCTCGATACGCGCCATGACCGGCGCAACCCGATTCCGGCTTACCCCCTACGCAGGGCCGCGCGGCGGCCCGGAGGCCATGCTATGTCTTCATCCCTGGCGCTCGTGCGCGACGTGTCTTCCTTCGAGTCCGGCAATGCCGCCGACCTGCGCGCGTCCGCGTCGCTCGACGCGCTCGAGCAGGTCGTCGGCGTGAACCTGGCGCGCTTGCGCGCCGAGCGGCAACTGTCGCTCGATGCGCTCGCGCGGCTGTCCGGCGTGTCGCGCGCGATGCTCGCGCAGATCGAATCGGCGCGCAGCGTGCCGTCGATCAAGGTCCTCTGCAAGATCGCGGCGGCGCTGAAGGTATCGGTCGCCGCGTTCCTGCGGCGCCATGCGGTGAACGGTTTCGAGCATCTGGCGGCCGAGCGCGCGTCGCGCGTCGTCAGCTCGAACGGCCGCTTCTCGGCACGTGCGCTGTACCCGGAAGGCGAGCCGGCCGCGGCCGAATTCCACGAGCTGCGGATCGCGCCGCTGCATACGGAGCCCGGCACGCGCCGCGCACCCGGCACGACGGTCAACCTCGTCGTCAGCGAAGGCACGCTCGAAGTCAGCGTGCACGACCGCCGCCAGTTGCTCGCGACCGGCGATGCGATCGTGTTCGATGCCGACCAGCCGTACAGCCTGCGCAACCCGGGCGACAGCGAAGCGCGTGCGTTCCGCGTGACGGTGAGCCCCGAGGTGCCGCCGCGCTGGCTCGTGCCCGACGCGGCGCACGCCGCCGCCAACTGATCGTGCGCGCCGCGCGGCGCGACTGCGTTTCCCGGCCGTCGCGGCGTCGCGGGTCGGTCCGCCGGCCGTTCGGACGACGCCGTTAGACGGAGTCGTCAGTAAGGTTTTACCGGTAGTTCGCTGCGCGTCGCGCGCGGCTGTTGTATGCTTGGCCCGCCGATGACGGGGCGTTCCCGTCCGGCAATCAGTGCGTCTTCAGGGCGGGGCGAAATTCCCCACCGGCGGTAGGCCGGCGTAAGCCGGCGAGCCCGCGAGCGCCCGCGCATCCGCGCGGGGTCAGCAGATCTGGTCGAATGCCAGAGCCGACGGTCACAGTCCGGATGAGAGAAGATGTGCAGATAGTCATGTCCGTCAGGGCCGCTTCGCGCTGCATGCGAAGCGGGTTGTCGTTCTGTCTGTTTGCAATGCCCTGAAACGTTTTTCGCCCAAATCGTATTTGCGAGGAGCGTTTCACATGTCCTTGATGTCCGTTTCGTCGGCGCCTGCCGACGCCTTTGCCGATCTCCCGCTGCTGGATTCCGAACCGGTGCCGCCGCGCATCGCCGCTGCGCTCGACGCGATGCGCGCCGGCCGCGCGGTCGTGCTGCAGGACGACCACGATCGCGAGAACGAAGCCGACCTGATCGTCGCCGCCGAGCGCATCACGCCCGAGACGATGGCGCTGCTGATTCGCGAGTGCAGCGGCATCGTGTGCCTGTGTCTGACCGACGACACGGTGCGCGCGCTCGAACTGCCGCCAATGGTGCAGACCAACGAAAGCCGCAACGGCACCGCGTTCACCGTGTCGATCGAGGCGCGCGAAGGCGTGCATACCGGCGTGTCGGCGGCCGATCGCGTGACGACGATCCGCGCGGCGATCGCCGACGATGCGAAGCCGTACGACATCGTGCGCCCCGGCCACGTGTTTCCGTTGCGTGCGCAACCGGGCGGTGTGCTGGCGAGACGCGGCCACACCGAAGGCACCGTCGACCTGTCGATCCTCGCGGGCCTGAAGCCGGCCGGCGTGCTGTGCGAGCTGATGAATCCGGACGGCACGATGACGCGCGGCGACGACGTCGAGCGCTTCGCGCAACGGCACGGGCTGCCGATGCTGACGATCGCGGAACTCGTCGAGTTCCGCGAGGCGCTGGCGGCGGCGCGCGAACGCTGCTGCGAGCCGGCCTGAGCGAAGGCAAGGCGGGCGCGTTCGCGCGCCCGTGGCGCGGCCGGATCGACCGGATCCGGCCCGAATGACGATCAGGACTGCACGTCGCCGAATTCGCCGCGCATGCCGGCTTCGACGAGCGCCGGCAGTTCGTCCATCCTGCGCATGATCCGCGTGATGCCCATCGCGCGCAGCGCGTCCGCGTAGTTGTCGGGGATGTGGCTCGCGCCGACGAACGCGATCGTCTTCATCCCGGCCGCCCGCGCGGCATTCAACCCCGAGATGCTGTCCTCGACGACGACGCAGCGCGCCGGCGCGACGCCGAGCGTGTGCGCCGCATGCAGGTAGACGTCGGGGTAGGGCTTCGGCCGCGCGACCTGTTCGGAGCTGAACACGCGCTCGCCGAAGATCTCGGTGAGCGATGCGCGCTTCAGCGAGTTGCGCACGCGCACGAGCCGGCTGTTCGACACGACGGCGGCCGGCAGCGTGACCTTCAGCAGCGCGTCGCGCACGCCGCCGATCGGCGCGAGCGATTGCGCGAGCGCGACTTCGATGTTGTGCTCGATGGTCTCGATGAAGTTGGCGGGCATCTCGACCCCGAAGCGGGATTCGATGCCGGCGAGGAAGCGCGACGTCTGCTGGCCGAATGCCGACTTCGCGGCGGCTTCGAAATCGAGGTTCGGGAACGTGGCGGACAGCGTGTCGAGCAGCACGCGGTCGGCGATGACTTCGCTGTCGACGAGCACGCCGTCGCAGTCGCAGATGAGGTGATCGAGCATGGTGATGAAAATGCGGGATATCGGCGACGCCGATCGATTCGCCATCATACGTGCTTTCGCGCGCAGGCCGCGCGACGTGGCGGCAAATTCGCCCGATGCGGCCGTGCCGGTGCGGCATGCCGTGCCGCCGATCGCGCGACGGCGGCCCGCTTGCCCGGATCGCCGCCGTCGTATGCTGTGTCACAGCTCGATCGCGTGCCCCGTTTTCCACGACGTCGTCGCGGCTTCGGCCAGTTCGAGCGCGGCGAGCCCGTCGTCGATCGTCGTCCGGACCGGCGTGCCGTCGCGCAGCGCGTCGACGAAATGCGCGATCTCGGCCGCGTATGCGTGCCGGTAGCGTTCGAGAAAGAACGGCTCCGGCACGTCCGTCGCGATGCCGCCCGCGAGCCATGCGCTCACCTCGGTCGGCCGCACGTTGCCGGCCTGGAGCATCCCGTGGCTGCCGAGCAGCTCGAAGCGCTGGTCGTAGCCGTAGGCCGCGCGCCGCGACGTGTTGATCTGGCACAGCAAGCCGCGCCGCGTGCGGATCGTCACGGCGGTCGAATCGATGTCGCCGGCGTCGCGCACGGCCGGATCGGTCAGGCAACTGCCCGTCGCGTGCAGCGTCTGCGCTTCGTCGCCGAGGATCCAGCGGAACACGTCGAAGTCGTGGATCAGCATGTCCTTGAAAATGCCGCCCGAGCTGCGGATGTAGTCGGCCGGCGGCGCGCCCGGATCGCGGCTCGTGACGACCAGCATTTCCGGCGCGCCGATTTCGCCACGCTCGACGCGCGCCTTCAGCGCCGCGAAGGTCGGGTCGAAGCGGCGCTGGAAGCCGATCATGCAGGTCACACCGGTGCGCTGCACGACGTCCGCGCACGCACGCGCGCGTTCGACGGCGAGGTCGACCGGCTTCTCGCAGAACACCGCCTTGCCCGCGTTCGCGGCCGCGACGATCAGGTCCGCGTGCGTGTCGGTGCTCGACGCGATCACGACGGCCCGCACCGACGCATCGCCGAGCGCGCGCTCGATATCGGCGGCTTGCGCGCCATGCGTGCGGGCGAGGGCTTCCGCCGACGGCGTGTGCCGGTCGATCACGTACTTCAGTGTCGCGCCCGGATGGCGCGCGAGATTCGCCGCGTGGATCTTGCCGATTCTGCCCGCGCCGAACAAAGCGAATTCGATCATTTCGTGCTCCTTGGGATGATGTTTTTTCACGATGCGCGCCCGGCGTGGGCCACGCACCGTCACGACCGTCCGCTCAGCGATCCGTCAGCGCGTCGCGCACGTAGTCGATGCTCGCCCGCAGCCGGTCCTCGATGTCGCCGGCTTCGGCGATCTCGCTCGCGAACGGCTCGAACGACAACGCGCCGCGGTAGCCTCGCGCGAGCAGCGCGCGCAGTTGCCGGATGTTGCCGAGCCGGTCGGCGCCGCCGACCAGCACGCGGTGGCCGTCGCGCATGCGGTCGACCGGCAGGTCGATTTCCTCGACGCCCGAGAGGTGCACGAGGCCCGTCAGGTTCGGGAAGAAAATGTCTTCGCCGGCGAGGTGATGATGGAACGTGTCGTGCACGAGCCGGAACACCGGTTCGCCCGCCGCCGCGTAGATGCCCTTCACCGCGTCCGACTTGCGGCGCAGCGCGCATTCCTCGAAACCGAGCGGCTCGATGAAGCCGAGCAGGCCGCGGGCCGCGAGGATCGGCTTCAACGCCTGCAGCGCCGTCACGAGATCCGCATGGCGCGCGTCCGCGCCGCGCGTGTCGCCGCGGCTGTTGGTCGGGCACAGCACCAGCGCACGCGCGCCGCATTGCGCGGCGTAGTCGGCCAGCGCGGTCGCCTCGTCCGCGCGCTCGGCGTTCCATTGCTCGAAGCGCTGCAGCGCGTTGATCGTCAGGATCGTCACGCCGCCGGCTTCGGCCGTCGCGCGTACGGCGGCCGCCGGCGTGCCGTCGGCGAGCTCGACGCCATCGAGATCGTTGCGGATCTCGATCGCGTCGACGCCGAGGCGCCGGCACAGCGCGACGTAGCGGTCGAACGGCAAGCGCGGCGCGCTCATCCGGTTCAGCGAAAAGTGGAAGTCTTGTGTCATCGTTCTGTCCTTGGGGCTTGAGTGGGGCGGGGTCCGGATCGGGTGTCGGCGTGTGCGGCAAGCGCTTGCCAGGCGTCGCGCAGCCATTGCGCGCATGCGACGTTGTTGTCGAAGATCGAATAGCGGGCGCCGCCGCCGTAGTCGGGAAACGGAATGAACTCGCAACTGATCTGTTCGAGTCGTGCCGGCCGCGCGCCAGCGGGCGCCTGCGCTTGCGCGTGCAGCAACTGGCGCAGCGCGGTTTTCCACGGATCGAGCGACGCTGCATGCCATTCGCCGTGATAGGCGCCCGGCACGGGTGCGACGAACGGATACTGGATGCCGCGGCCGGGCCTGCCGTTCGCGCGGCGCATCCAGCGATTGTCGGGGTTGTTCGGCGTCACGCTGCGCGCATGCGCATGCTGGACCCAGCCGCGCGCGATCCAGTCGGCGTAGATCGGGGCGGGCGATGCCGGGTCGAGCATCGCGCGGCCGCCGTCGGCCGACCCGCGCAGGCCCGCCGCGTCGAGTTCGGCGCGATTGCCGATCTTGAACAGCAGGTGCGAATGATCGAGCGTGATCCGAAACGGTGCGCCGGCTTGCTCGACGTGCCGTGCGACGCGCGCCACGCGCGCGAAATGCTCGCTCCACATGTCGACATGCACTTCGAGGCTCGGCAGGCAGCCGACCGGCTCGCCCCATGCGTAGGCGCGCAGGTAGAAATCGGCGACTTCGCGATCCGACAGCGGATGGCCGTCCGCGTGGTGCGCGAACAACTGGCAGTTGAGCACGGTGCTGCCGAAGCGGGCGCCCGCCGCGACGATCTCGGCGACATGCGCTTCGTCGGAGCCCGCGCGCCAGATGCCGCCGATCACGCGAATCGGCAGCGCGTGGCGGTCGACCAGCGCGAAATACGGCGACAGGTCCTCGCCGCGCACCGGGTTCTTTTCGACGTAATCGAACACGCCGGCGGCGGCGACCATCCGGAAGCGCTCGGCGGGCGCGGGCGGCGGCAGCCCGTCGTGCTCGAGCACGCCGTCGAGGTTCACGCCGATGAGGATCGGTTCAGCCATCGTCTCCTGTCCGTCGTCTATCGATGGCTGACCACTGTACGGATGCGCGGCGCGGGCCGCATGACAAACGTTGACGAAAAATCGCCAATGCGACGATCGATTTTTTCGCCGCGAGGCTGCGGCACGCCGTGCGGCGCGATTCACGCCTGCAGGTACGCGCTCGTTCTCACGTTCGCCGGACAGAACACGCGGAATTCGACCGGGTCGTCCGGCGGCGGCTGTTCGACGATGCCGCATGCATGCAGCACGTGCTGCAGCGCGGAAATCGCCTGCCCGTCGGGATCCTGATCGATCGCGAGATCCATCGCGCCGGCTTCGATGAAGGTGCGGTGCAGGTCGATCATCTCGTGGCCGATCCACACGACGCGCCCGATCGCACCGGCCTTGCGCAGCGCCGCTTCGATCCCGGCCGACCCGGCGCCGCTGTTGTAGATCGCGACCACGTCGTCGTGCGCCTGCAGGGCCTTCGACACCGCGCGGTAGCAACGGTCGTCCTGGTCGAGCGTCTCGACCGGCGCGTCGTCGCAGCGCAAGGCGGCGAACGCGGCGGCGAGCTGGTCGCGGCAGCCGGCCATCCGGTCGGCGTGCGCGCGGTAGCCCATCCGGCCGCCGAGCAGCAGCACGCGGCCGGGGCGCGCCGCGAGGCGGCCGATGTAGTAGCCGGCCGTGCGTCCGGCGCGGTAGTTGTCGATGCCGGCAAAGTGCACGCGGTCGATGCCGCCGATGTCGGTGACCATCGTGACGACGGTCTCGCCGCGCGCGATCGCGCCGGCGAGCGCGTCGCGCATGCGGGCCTTGTCGTGTGCGGTGACGATCAGCGCCGCGCGCCGGTACGCGGGCCGCTCGATCAGCGCGGCGGCGCGCTCGTCGTCGGCGGCGGGCAGGATCGTCCGGTGCACGACCACGCGCCGGTCGAGCATCTGCAGCGAGCGCTGCAGCGCCTGCTGCAACCGCCGGAAGAACGGCGCGTCGGTATCCGGCAACAGCACGTCGACGTGGATCAGCCCGTGCCGCGTGTCGGGCAGCTGCCGCGGCACGCCGAGCTGCCGAGCGGCTGCGACCACGCGTTCGCGCGCCTGCGCGGAGACGCTGCCGCGTTCGTTCAGCACGCGGTCGACGGTCGTCGTGCTGACGCCGGCGAGCGCCGCGATCTCGTCGAAGCGCGCGGTGCGCTTGCGCCAGCGCGGCCCGGATTCACCTGCCATGGTCGTCTCCATCGTGAGGGTCGCCATCGATCGCGTGGCGTTGTCGGGAACGCTAAAGCGATGGCGAAATTTCGTCAACGTTTCGATTGAGGCGGGGCGGCCGGTCGCCTAATTTCGGTCTTGTTGCGAAGCGCTTGCCGCGCACAGAAACCCGAGGAGACAGAAGTGGCCCATACCGACGACCCGGCACGCGTGCGCACGGCAGCGCGCCGTCAGGAATACAGAATGATCGGCGGCGCCGGCGAGCGCGCGCACGCGGCCGGGCTCGTCAACGCCGCGTGGTACCGGTGCGCGGTGCCGCGGCCGTTGATGAAGCAGTTGATGCAGCGCGGCGATGCGCGTGCGATTCGCGACACGCTGATCTGGTACGCGGCGATCGCGATCAGCGGCGCGCTCGCGTGGCTGGCGTGGCGTGCGCATTCGGCGTGGGCGATCCCGGCGTTCTTCGTGTACGGCACGCTTTACTGCAGCCCCGCCGATTCGCGCTGGCACGAATGCGGGCACGGCACCGCGTTCCGCACGCGCTGGATGAACGACGTGCTGTACCAGGTCGCGTCGTTCCAGGTGTTCCGCCGCGCGACCGCATGGCGCTGGAGCCATGCGCGCCATCACACCGACACGCTGGTCGTCGGGCGCGATCCGGAAATCGCCGCGCCGAAGCCGACCGACTGGCTTGCGCTCGCGCTGAACGTCGTCGCGCTGAAGCACGTGGCCGGCGAGCTGCGCAAGATGATCGCGGTGTCGGTCACCGGCCGGCTCGACGACGAGGAGCGCACCTACGTGCCCGAATCGGAATGGCCGAAGGTCGTGCGCGAGTCGCGCATGCATCTCGCGATCTACGTGCTCGTGGCGGGCGCCGCGCTGTACTGGCGCACGATCCTGCCGCTGCTCTACATCGGGCTGCCGAGCCTCTACGGCGCATGGCTGTATCTGTATTTCGGCCTCACGCAGCACGCGGGCATGCCGGAGAACGTGCTCGATCACCGGCGCAACTGCCGGACCGTGATGATGAATCCGGTGTTCCGCTTCCTGTACTGGAACATGAACTATCACGTCGAGCACCACATGTTCCCGATGGTGCCGTTCCATGCACTGCCGAAGCTGCACGAAGCCGTGAAGGCCGACATGCCGCCGCCGTACCGCAGCACGCTGGCGGCGTATGCGGAGATCGTGCCGGCGCTGGTCCGGCAGACGCGCGACCCGTCCGATTACGTCGTGCGGCCGGTGCCCGGTGCCGCGCGCGCCTAGCAGTTATCGACTATCCCGACGAAGGAGACACACCATGACGCAATGGATCGACACCGGCGCGCTCGACGACATCGACGACGAAGACGTCGCGCGCTTCGATCATGCCGGCCGCACGTACGCGATCTACCGGATCGACGGCGAGGTTTATGCGAGCGACGGCCTGTGCACGCACGAGCACGTGCATCTCGCGGACGGGCTCGTGATCGATCACGTGATCGAATGCCCGAAGCACAACGGCCGCTTCGACGTGCGCGACGGCCGGCCGCTGTCGGCGCCCGCGTGCGAGAAGCTGCGCACCTACCGGGCGAAGGTCGAGGACGGCCGCATCCTGATCGAGGTATGACGCGATGACCGGCGACCGGGTGATGGCGATCGTCGGCGCGGGCCATGCGGGCGGCCGCGCGGCGCAGGTGCTGCGCGCGTCCGGCTGGCGCGGGCGCATCGTGCTGATCGGCGCGGAGCCGCATTTGCCGTACGAGCGGCCGCCGTTGTCGAAGGGCGTGCTGACCGGCGAGCGCAGCGCGGCGCAATGCCGATTGCGCGATGCCGACGCATGGGCGGCCGATCGTATCGAGCGGATCGTCGCGACCGTCGAGCGCATCGATCCGCCCGCACGCGAAGTGCGCATGTCGGGCGGGCACGTGCTCCGCTACGACGCGCTGCTGCTCGCCACCGGCGGCCGCGCGCGCCGTCTGGGCGTGCCGGGCGCGGCGCTCGACGGCGTAGTCGCGTTGCGCACGCTCGACGATGCGGCCGCGCTCGGCGCGCGGCTCGTGCCCGACGCGCGGATCGTGCTGATCGGCGGCGGCTTCATCGGTCTCGAAGTCGCGGCGTCGGCGCGGCAGCGCGGCTGCCGCGTGACCGTGCTCGATGCGGCGCCGCGGCTGCTCGGCCGCGCGGTGCCCGAGCCGATCGCGGCACGCGTGCATGCGTTGCATGTGCAGCGGGGCGTCGCGATCGGCCTGAACCGCCGGCCCGTCGCGATCGCACGCAGGCCGGACGGCGCACTGGCCGTCGTGCTCGATGACGGCGATACGCTGATCGCCGATACCGTGGTCGCCGGCATCGGGATCGAACCCGCGGACGAGCTGGCGCGTGCGGCGGGCCTCGCCGTCGATCGCGGGATCGTCGTGAATGCGCGGCTCGAGACGTCGGCGCCCGGCATTTATGCGGCCGGCGATGTCGCGGTGTTCCCGAGCGGGTCGTCCGGGCGGCTCGTGCGTCAGGAAACCTGGCACGGCGCCGAAACGCAGGCACGCGCCGCCGCACTCAACATGCTGGGTGCCGACGAACCGTATCGCGACACGCCGTGGTTCTGGTCCGATCAATACGATGCGCAGCTGCAGGTGGCCGGCGAACCGGCGCTCGGCGAGCACACGGTCGCGCGTGTGCTCGGCGAGGACGCCGAGATTCATTTCCACTTCGACGCGAGCGAGCGGCTCGTCGCGGCGAGCGGCTTCGGCCGTGCAGCGGGATTCGCGAAGGAAATGCGCGTCGCGCGCATGCTGGTCGAGCGCGGGATCGACGTGACGCCGGGCGCGGTCGCGGATGCGACGGTGAAGCTGAAGTCGCTGGTATCGGCCGCGAGCGATCGGCGGTGACGCGCTGCGGTGCCGGCCCGAGCGCGGCCTCACCCGAGTCGACAGCGACGAAGACGGCGACGAAGACAGCGACGGCCGACGACAGGCATCCGACGACGACCGACGAGCGGCGAGCGGCGACAGTCGACGACGACGTGAGAATGAAGCGGGGGGAAGGTGCGGGGAGAGCGGCAGCGCGCGGCAACCGCTGCCGCGCGCAAGCTCGAGCGAAACCGCGATCAGATCGTCGCGTGCAGGTGCAGATACAGGCCGGCTGCCGCGGCGCCGCCGAGCAGCGGGCCGACGACTGGCACCCATGCATAGCGCCAGTCGCTGTCGCGCTTGCCGGGAATCGGCAGCAGCGCATGCATGATGCGCGGCGACAGGTCGCGCGCGGGGCTCATCGCATAGCCGGTCGGGCCGCCGAGCGAGATGCCGATGCCGAGCACCAGCAGGCCGACAGGCAGCGCGTCGAGTGCGCCGAGGCCGACCTGCGGCGACGCGAGGTACAGCACGCCGAGGATCAGCACGAACGTGCAGATCGCTTCGGTCAACACATTGTGCGTGACGCTGCGGATCGCCGGCGCCGTGCAGAACACCGCGAGCTTCAGGTCCGCATCCGCTTCCTTCGCGAAGTGCTGGCGATACGCGAGCCACACGAGCAACGCGCCGGCCATCCCGCCGAGCATCTGCGCGAGCACGTAGCCGCCGACTTTCGACCACGCGAACTTGCCCGCGAGCGCGAGGCTGATCGTGACGATCGGGTTCAGATGCGCGCCGCTGAACGACGCGGTCACGTAGACGGCGACGAATACCGCCATCGCCCAGCCCATCACGATCACGATCAGATCCGCGCCTTTGCCCTTGGTCTTCGCAAGCAGCACGTTCGCGACCGCGCCGTTGCCGAGCAGCACGAGGATCGCCGTGCCGATGAATTCCGCAATATAAGGTGACATGTTGTCTCTCGTAGAGTGCGGCGGACTCGCGCGCTGCGCGGTCCGCCGGTGTTGTTGTATTTCGTTCGAGGGTGTTGCGGTTACTGCGTGTCGTCGGCCCATGCCTTCGCGGCGCGCACCGCACGCTGCCAGCCGGCCATGCGCTGCTCGACCTGCTCCTTCGGCATCGACGGCGCGAAGCGGCGATCGAGCTGCCACTGGTCGCGCACTTCGTCGAGATTCTTCCAGTAGCCGATCGCGAGGCCCGCGAGGTAGGCCGCGCCGAGCGCGGTCGTCTCGGTGATCTGCGGACGCACCGCATCCACGCCGAGCAGGTCGGCCTGGAACTGCATCAGCAAGTCGTTCGCGCTTGCGCCGCCGTCCACCCGCAGCTCGCCGATGCTGATGCCCGAATCGGCTTCCATTGCGGCCAGCACGTCGAGCGACTGGTACGCGATTGCATCGAGCGCCGCGCGGGCGAGATGCGCGGCGCTCGTGCCGCGCGTGACGCCGAACACCGAGCCGCGCGCCCGCGCGTTCCAGTGCGGCGCGCCGAGGCCGGCGAAGGCGGGCACGAGGTAGACGCCGTCGGTATGCGGCACGCTGGCTGCGAGCGCCTCGATTTCCGCGGCCGTCTTGATGAGGCCGACGCCGTCGCGCAGCCACTGCACGACCGCGCCCGCGATGAAGATGCTGCCTTCGAGCGCGTACTGCACGTCGTCGCCGATCTGCCACGCGATCGTCGTGACGAGGTTGTTCTTCGACTCGATCGGCTTGTCGCCGGTGTTCATCATCAGGAAGCAGCCGGTGCCGTAGGTGTTCTTCACCATGCCCGACGTCGTGCACATCTGGCCGAACAGCGCGGCGTGCTGATCGCCGGCGATCCCGGCGAGCGGGATCTTCGACGCGAACACGGTGGTCTTCGTGTGGCCGTAGATCTCCGACGACGCCTTCACTTCCGGCAGCATGCTGCGCGGGATGTCGAGCAGTTCGAGCAGCTCGTTGTCCCACTCGCGCGTGTGGATGTTGAACAGCATCGTGCGCGACGCGTTGGTCACGTCGGTCACGTGCAGCTCGTGCTTCGTGAAGTTCCACACGAGCCAGCTGTCGACGGTGCCGAACGCGAGCTTGCCCTGGCGGGCCTTGTCGCGCGCGCCCGGCACGTTGTCGAGGATCCAGCGGATCTTGGTCGCGGAGAAGTACGAGTCGATCGGCAGGCCGGTCTTCGCGCGCACCTTCGCTTCGAGGCCCTGCTGCTTCAGCGAATCGCAGAAGTCGGCCGTGCGCCGATCCTGCCAGACGATCGCGTTGTAGACGGGCTGGCCCGTCTCGCGATCCCAGACGATCGTCGTTTCGCGCTGGTTCGTGATGCCGATCGCGGCGATCGACGTGCCGTTCAGGCCCGTGCGCGTGACGGCTTCCGCGGCGACGCCGGCTTGCGTCGACCAGATTTCCTGCGGGTCGTGCTCGACCCAGCCGGGTTGCGGGTAGATCTGTTCGAATTCCTTCTGGGCAATCGATACGATATTGCCCTGGCGATCGAACAGCATCGCGCGGGAACTCGTGGTGCCCTGGTCAAGCGCGAGGATGTACTGGTCCTGCATGTCTCTCATCTCCATCCGTGGATTGGCTTAGTTGTGATGCGCGCCGCATGTGGGCGGCGCGTCGGTGAATCAACGTCGGTCAGGCAACTGCAACTGCATTCGAATCAGGCGTGCGGCGCATGCGCGGCGGCGAACCATGCGTCGACCGCGGCGGTCACGGCATCGAGCGTGCCGGGCGCGACGTGCAGCCCGAGCTTCGAGCGCCGCCACAGCACGTCCTGCGCGCAGGTCGCCCATTCGGCGTCGCGCAGGTAGCGCAGTTCCGCGTCGTGGATGCCCGGCGCGATTTCGGCGCCGAGATCGGCAAGCGACTTCGCGCCGTCGATCACACGCTCCGCACGGGTGCCGTACGCACGCGCATAGCGGCGCGCGAGTGCGGCGGGCAGCCACGGATGGCGTTTCGCGAACGCGCCGGCGAACCCGTCGAACTTCGCGTTCGCGATGTCGCCGCCCGGCAGCGCGACGCCGGCCGTCCAGGGCTTCGCGTCGCGGCCGAGCGCGCGGCACAGCATGTCGCCGGCTTCTTCCGCGAGCTTGCGGAACGTCGTGATCTTGCCGCCGAACACCGACAGCAGCGGGGCGCCCGCGCCGTCGTCGAGCTCGAGGCGATAGTCGCGCGTGACGGCCGATGCGTTCGCCGCGTTCTCGTCTTCCAGCAGCGGGCGCACGCCCGAATAGGTCCAGTGCACGTCGGCCGGCGAGATCTTGCGCTTGAAGTAGCGGTTGATCGAATCGCACAGGTACTGCGTCTCGTCGCGATCGATCGCGACCTTCGCGGGATCGTTCGTGTATTCGACGTCGGTCGTGCCGATCAGCGTGAAATCGTGCTCGTACGGAATCGCGAAGATGATCCGCTTGTCCGGGTTCTGGAAGATGTAGGCGTGATCGTGATCGAACAGGCGGCGCGTGATGATGTGGCTGCCCTTCACGAGCCGCACGCTGTGATGCGCGCCGCGGCCGAGCGCGCCGTGCAGCACTTCGCCGACCCACGGGCCGGCCGCGTTCGCGATCGCGCTCGCGTGTACGACGCGGATCGAACCGTCGGCCTGCTGCAGCCGTGCTTCCCATGCGTCGCCGCGGCGCTCGGCGGAAACGAGCTTCGTGCGCGTCAGGATCTCGGCGCCGCGCTCCTTCGCATCCATCGCGTTCAGCACGACGAGGCGGGCGTCGTCGACCCAGCCGTCGGAATACACGAAGCCGCGCTTGATCGAGTCGATCAGCGGCGCGCCGGCCGCATGGCGGCGCATGTCGATGCCGCGCGAGCCGGGCAGCAGCTCGCGTTTCGCGAGGTGATCGTAGAGAAACAGGCCGATGCGGATCAGCCAGGCCGGGCGCAGGTTCGGCATGTGCGGCATCACGAAGCGCAGCGGCCACATGATGTGCGGCGCCGCGCGCAGCAGCGTTTCGCGTTCCTGCAGCGCCTTGCGCACCAGCCCGAACTCGTTGTACTCGAGGTAACGCAGGCCGCCGTGAATCAGCTTCGTGCTGGACGACGACGTGTGCGACGCGAGGTCGTCCTGCTCGCAGAGCATGACCGACAGGCCGCGGCCGGCCGCATCGCGCGCGATCCCCGCGCCGTTGATGCCGCCGCCGACGACGAGCAGATCGTAGCGATTCGGTTGGGTCACCTGCTGTCCTTATCGTCTGTTGAAATAGGGCGAACATGAAATGTTCGAATTCGAAATTTAACGAACGAAATCGAAAAAGTAAAGTTCGAAAAAGCGGGGCCAGTAGCGCGCCAGCCGATCCCGGACGATACTGACGAAATCGACCGTTTCGCGAGGTGAATCATGCGTATTGGGATGTGGGCCGGCGTGTGCGCCGTCCTTCTGGCGGGGTGCAGCGCGGGTATGCCGCCGCTCGCCGGCAACTGGCGGGCGCCGTCGTTCGTCGACCTGCAGACGTCGTGCGGCGGCGCGGCGCGCGACTGGGGCGCGGACGCGCAGCCGGTCTATTCGACGCTGTACGACGCGTACGTCGCGAAACGGTATCGCGGGCTGACCGAGGCGAACTATTGTGCGTTCGTAAACGAACTTTCGACCCACTATGTGGCGCCCGACGCGGCGGCGCGCGCCGGCTGGATCGCCTATTTCAACGGGGCGCGTGCGCAGGCCATCAGCTGGCGGGCGGCGGTCGATCCGACGCTGCGCGGCGGCTGATGCCGGGGGCGGCGAACGGCGGGCAGGCGGGAGGCCGAAACGAACGCGCGGCCGGAGTCCGGCCGCGCGTTCGGGTCAAAGCGGCGGGGCTTACGAATAGCGGTACTTGATGGATCGCAGCGCGGCGTCGCCGGTCTCGGTCACGCAGTATTTGCGTCCCGAGCCGAGCCCTTCCAGGCGGACGAGCTGTTGTTCGAGCAGGATGTCCAGTTCATCCCGATCCATGTCGCGCTGATCAGGCGCGTCCTTCACAAGCAAGAGCGTGGCGAATTCATGCGGACTCAGCATCGTTCTCTCCATGGCAATCGGACTGCCCGCGCGGCCGGCGCATACGCCGCCGCGCGATACCCCGCGAGGGTATGGCTTGGGGGGAAAAGCTGCATTCGCCGGCCTGCGATTCGCACCGCCCTGGCACAGGCGGATCGGCGAACGGGCCGGGGAACTGGAGTCTAGTCGAGCGCGCAGGCAACGACAAATCGTGCCCCGTTAATTTTCCGTTTGACAGAAGGGCCCGCCGCGAGCGGTTCGCGCGCGGCGTCAACTTCTGGATTTCACTTGAAGTTTCAGGTGCGCTGCAACATCGCGAGCGTCATTCCGCGACGTACACCTGGGTGCCGGCCGCGGCCACCGTGTCGGCCATGTCGGGCGGCAGCGGCTTGTCGGTGAAAAGCGCGTGCACCTGGCTCAGATGGCCCTGGCGCACCAGCGCCGGGCGGCCGACCTTCGAATGGTCGGTCACGAGGTAGACCGTGCGCGCATGCTGCATGATCGCCTCGGCGACGCGCACCTCGCGCGTGTCGAAATCGCGCAGCGTGCCGTCGGCCTCGATCGCCGACGTGCCGATGATCGCGTAGTCGACCTTGAACTGGCGGATGAAGTCGATCGCGAGCTCGCCGACGATGCCCTTGTCCCACGGCCGCACGATGCCGCCCGTGATCAGCACCTCGCAGTCGGGGTAGCCGCTCATCATCGACGCGACGTTCAGGTTGTTCGTGATCACGTGCAGCCCGTGATGGCGGTTCAGCGCGCGCGCGACTTCCTCGGTCGTCGTGCCGAGGTTGATGAACAGCGACGCCTGGTCGGGGATGTGCGACGCCGCGAGCGCCGCGATGCGCCGCTTCTCGTCGTGGAACATCCGCTGGCGCGCCGTATACGACACGTTCTCCGAGCTGGTCGGCAGGCTCGCGCCGCCGTGGTAGCGGCGCAGCAGGTTCAGGTCGGCGAGCCAGTTCACGTCGCGGCGGATCGTCTGCGGCGTCACCGCGAAATGCGCGGCGAGATCGTCGACGGTCACGAAGCCGTCGCGCTGCACCCATTCGAGCAATTCCTGCTGGCGCGCGTTGAGGGTGAGGCGGGGATCTCGGGTCATGGCTCGATGGTCGGGGCGTGAGACGGAGCGGGTATTGTAAGGGCGGCAACGGGCGTTCGGCCGGCCAGCCGGCCGTCGGCGCACATGAATCATGTAGAAATTGCATGGATTCATGTGACAAATGAATTTGTGCGATTGCGCCGATCGCGCTGGAATGGCGGATTGCCCGCTCGCGCGGGCGCGTTCATTCGGCTTTCGACGAGGTGGTATCGATGACTGATTTCAACTGGCACAACCCGTATCCGTCGACCCGCATCCCGGTGTTCGCGCGCAACGTCGTGTCGACGTCGCACCCGCTTGCCGCGCAGGCCGGGCTGCGGATGCTGTGGAAGGGCGGCAACGCGGTGGACGCGGCGCTGGCCGCGGCCGCCGCGATCACGGTCGTCGAGCCCGTGTCGTGCGGGCTCGGCGGCGATGCATTTGCGCTCGTGTGGGACGGCGAGCGGCTGTCCGGGCTGAATGCATCGGGCGTCGCGCCGGCCGCGTGGAACGTCGACTACTTCCGCAAGCGCCACGGCGCCAACGCGCGCGGCATCGCGAACAAGCCGACGCGCGGCTGGGACACCGTCACCGTGCCGGGCGTGATCGCGGGCTGGGAAGCGCTGCACGCGAAGTTCGGTTCGCTGCCGTTCGCGGACCTGCTCGAGCCGGCGATCGAGATCGCGGAGCGCGGCTATTCGGTGTCGCCGATCGTCGCGCACAAGTGGGCGGCGGCCGTTCCCGAACTGCAGGGCCTGCCCGGCTTCGCGGACACCTTCATGCCGCGCGGCCGCGCGCCGCTCGTCGGTGAACGCATGTGCCTGCCCGGGCATGCGCAGACGCTGCGCACGCTCGCGAAGGACGGTGCCCGTGCGTTCTACGAAGGCGCGCTCGCCGAGCGTATCGCCGCGTTCGCGCGCGAAGGCGGCGGCGCGCTGACCGAAGCCGACTTGCGCGCGTACCGGCCGGAATGGGTCGAGCCGATCGGCAAGCGCTTCGGCCGCCACACGATTCACGAGATCCCGCCGAACGGGCAGGGCATCGCCGCGCTGATCGCGCTCGGCATCGCCGAGCATGCGGGCGCGACCGAATGGCCGGTCGACTCGGTCGATTCGCAGCATCTGCAGATCGAGGCGATGAAGCTCGCGTTCGCGGACGTCTATCGCTACGTCGCCGATCCGCGCGCGATGGACGTCACGCCCGAACAGATGCTCGACGATGCCTATCTCGCCGAACGCGCGAAGCTGATCGATCCTGCCCGCGCGACGCACTTCGCCGCCGGCCGCCCGCATTCGGGCGGCACGATCTACCTCGCGGCGGCCGACGAACGCGGAATGATGGTGAGCTTCATCCAGTCGAACTACATGGGCTTCGGTTCGGGGCTCGTCGTGCCCGGCACGGGCATTGCGCTGCAGAACCGCGGGCACGGCTTCTCGATGGACCCGGCTTCGCCGAACGTCGTCGCGGGCGGCAAGCGGCCGTTCCACACGATCATCCCGGCGTTCGTCACCGAGGAAGCCAACGGCCGCACCGAGGCCGTGATGAGCTTCGGCGTGATGGGCGGCGACATGCAGCCGCAGGGCCATCTGCAGACCGTCGTGCGGATGCTCGGCTATGGCCAGCAGCCGCAGGCCGCATGTTGCGCGCCGCGCTGGAAGGTCAACCGCGACTTCACGCTCGACGTCGAGGCGACGATGAACCGCGCGACGGTCGACGCGCTGGCCGCCCGCGGCCACACGATCCAGTCGATCGACGATCCTTACATGGATTTCGGTTCGGGGCAGTTCGTCTGGCGCCTCGATCCCGACGATCCGGAGCGCGGCTACGTGGCCGCGAGCGACAGCCGGCGCGACGGGCTGGCGGCCGGTTTCTGACGGATCGCTTCCAGCGTTACCGGCAATTTTCACGCATCACGGGCGGCCCGGCGGCCGCCCGTTTCGTTTCGCGCGGCGGATACGGTCGCACGCGCGCAAGCGGTTCGAAGGCCTCGTCTAACGAACGGCAACGGACGCCGTGGAACTGCGCCTGCCGGGTATGGTCAGTGCTTTGGAGCACGAACGTCAAAGTCCGGCTAAGATGCCAGGATGGTTCGGCCGGACCGATTCACTATAAACGCATGTAAAACGCCGCCTGCGGATCGGCTGGCGCCTGTGCCCCAGGCATGGGCCGGCCTCCGCGCGACGACTGGGAGCGCACCACCATGGACACCAAAACGACGCATGTGATGCCGTGGCGTATCGAGGACATCGACCTGAACCGGATCGATCGTCAGCGTGCCGCCGCGAACGAGGATCTGTTGTTGCTGCTGTGCGCATCGTCGTTCATCGAAAGCGGCTCGGATCTCTATACGAGCAATCTGAGCGAATTCTTCAACGATGATCCGGAAGTTTCCGCATGGCTCAACAATGCGTGGGAGCACGAAGAATTGCAGCACGGCCGCGCGCTGAAGGCGTACATCGCGCACGTGTGGCCCGAGTTCGACTGGGATACCGCCTTCGCGAATTTCTTTGCCGAGTATTCGAAGACCTGCTCGGTCGAGGCGTTCGAAAAGACCCGCGCGCTTGAAATGGTCGCACGCTGCGTCGTCGAAACGGGCACGGCCACGCTCTATCGCGCGATCAACGAATGCTCGGACGAGCCGGTGCTGAAGGAAATCACCGACAACATCCGCACGGACGAAGTGCGCCACTACAAGCACTTCTTCAAGTTCTTCAAGAAGTACAACCAGGTCGAAGGCAACGGCCGGCTCGCGGTGCTCGGGGCGCTCGCGCGCCGCGTGATGGAAATCAAGAACGAGGATTCCGAGATCGCGCTGCGCCACGTATTCGCGATCCGCTATCCGGACCGCGTCGGCGACAGCCAATACAATCGCGAGCGCGCCGCGCGCATCAGCAGGCTCGTGCGGCGCAACCTGTCGGCCGACATGTGCGTGAAGATGCTGCTCAAGCCGCTCGATCTGCCCGCGAAGATCCAGCCGGGCGTCCACTATCCGCTCACGAAGATCACGCGGCACGTTTTCCTGCGCTGATCGTCGCGGCGCGGCCCGTCGCGCTATGCTGGCGCATCCTCGTCCGATCCGTACCCGGGCCACGCCATCATGACCGATACCCATCGCCACGCGCTCGAACAATGGACCTTCGACGCGTGGCCGTCCGCCGTCGTGTCGTTGTTCGACGGCACCGCACTCGAACGTCATGCCGATATCGCCGCGTCGCTGATCGTCGCGACCGACGACGGCCAGTTGCGCACGACGCTGCTCGGCGTCGGCGAGATCTATGCGCACGATGCGCGCACGCTGCTGATCGTGCTCTGGCCGCAGTCGCGGGCGGCCCGCGCGATCGCGCAACGGCGCACGGCCGCGTTGACGCTCGTCGCGGACGGTGCGTTCTTTCAGGCGCAACTGGAGATGGCGCCGCTCGAAGGAGACTTCGGGGGACTGGCCGGATTCGCTGCGACGATCGCGCACGGCGATGCGCAGCGGGTCGGCTATGCGCGTCTCGCGACGGGCGTCACGTTCACGCTGGAAGGGGAGCGCGCCGCGGTGCTCGCACGCTGGCAGCGCCAGATCGAGCACCTGCGGCGCGCGGCCGCGCGGCTTCAGTGACCGCGCTGGCCGCTGCGCGACGAACGGTTGCGGTTCGCGTGCGCGGCGTTGCCGCTCGCCGGCCGGGCGCCGTTGCCGCCGCCCGCCGGACGGCCGCCGCCGTTACCACCGGCGCCGCCCTGCGTGCGCGGCTTCGCTGCCTTTTGCGGTGCCGCTTTCGGTTGCCCGGCCTTCGGTTGCGCGTTGCCGTCGCGTTTCGCGGCCGGCTGGCCTGAGCCGCCGCCACGCGGCGGGCGATTGCCGCCGCCGCCGCGCGGTTGCTGTTGCCCGCGGCGCTGCTGGATCGGCTCCGGCTTCGCGTTCGGATCGGGTTCGAAGCCCGCGATCACTTCCTGCGGAATCTCGCGCTTGATCAGCCGCTCGATGTCGCGCAGCAATTGCTTCTCGTCGACGCACACGAGCGACACGGCTTCGCCGGTCGCGCCCGCGCGGCCCGTGCGGCCGATCCGGTGCACGTAATCCTCGGGCACGTTCGGCAGGTCGAAGTTGACGACGTGCGGCAACTGGTCGATGTCGATCCCGCGCGCGGCGATATCGGTCGCGACGAGCACCTGCAGCGTGCTGTTCTTGAACTCGGCCAGCGCGCGCGTACGGGCCGACTGGCTCTTGTTGCCGTGGATCGCCATCGCGCTGATGCCGTCCTTCGTCAGTTGCTCCGCAAGCCGGTTCGCACCGTGCTTGGTGCGCGTGAACACGAGCACCTGGAACCAGTTGTGCTCGCGGATCAGGTGCGTGAGCAACTCGCGCTTGCGGTCGCGGTCGACCGGATGGATCTTCTGCGCGACGCTCTCGGCGGTCGTGTTGCGGCGGGCGACCTCGATCAGCGCGGGCGAGTCGAGCAGGCTGTCGGCAAGCGCCTTGATCTCGTCGGAGAAGGTGGCCGAGAACAGCAGGTTCTGGCGCTGCGGCGGCAGCTTCGCGAGCACGCGCTTGATGTCGTGGATGAAGCCCATGTCGAGCATCCGGTCGGCTTCGTCGAGCACGAGGATGTCGAGATCCGACAGGTCGATGGTCTTCTGCTGCATGTGGTCGAGCAGGCGCCCCGGCGTCGCGACGACGATGTCGACGCCGCGCTTGAGCGCATCGATCTGCGGATTGATGCTGACGCCGCCGAACATCACGGTCGAGCGCAGCTTCAGGTACTTGCTGTACGCGCGCACGCTTTCCTCGACCTGGGCGGCGAGTTCGCGCGTCGGCGTGAGGATCAGCGCGCGCACTGCGCGCTTCGCGCCACGGTGCTCGGCATAGAACGTGTGCAGGCGTTGCAGGATCGGCAGCGTGAAGCCGGCGGTCTTGCCGGTGCCGGTTTGTGCGCCGGCGAGCAGGTCGCCGCCGCCGAGGACGGCCGGGATCGCCTGCTGCTGGATCGGGGTCGGCGACGTGTAGCCGAGTTCGTTGACCGCCTTGACCAGCGGTTCGGCCAGGCCGAGAGATTCGAAAGACATAGATACCACTCTTGAGTTTTATGATCGGCGATGCATCGCGCGGCCCGCGCGGCAAACCTGCATCGCAAAACAGCCAAAAAGCAAAAGGGCGCGGCCGCGGTTTCCCGCAGCCGCGCCCCGTGTGTGTGAGCCGCTTCTTAGTCGAGCGGCGCGGAACGCAGATCGCTCACCTGTTGCGGCGAGATCGGCGTACCGTTGTTACCCCAAGACATCCGGATATACGTGACGACCGCCGCGACTTCCTGGTTCGACAGCGACTGTGCGAACGGCGGCATCCCGTACGGACGCGGGTTCTTGAACGTGCTCGGCGGGTAGCCGCCATTCAGCACCATGCGGATCGGGTTGACGGCCGATTCCATCATGATCGAGTGGTTGCCCGCGAGCGGCGGATAGGCCGGCGGCTTGCCGGCGCCGTTTTCGGCGTGGCAGGTCGCGCAGTTGTCCGCGTAGATCTTCTTGCCCTGCTCGAACAGCGCGTTGCCGAACTGCTTCGACGGCTCGTACTGCATGTTCTTCGGCGCTTCGGCCTTCTGCGGGATCGACTTCAGGTACGTCGACATCGCGCGCGTATCTTCGTCGGTCATGTACTGCAGGCTGTTGTGGACCACGTCCGCCATCGGGCCGAACACGGCGCCCTTCTGCGACACGCCGGCTTGCAGCAGGTCGGACAGCTCCTGCACGTGCCAGTCGCCGAGGCCGAGTTCCTTGTCGTTCGTCAGCGACGGCGCATACCAGTTCTGCAGCGGGATCAGGCCGCCGGCGAACGCCGACGAGTTCACTGGGCCGCCCATCATGTTGATCGACGTGTGGCACATCGAGCAGTGGCCGAGGCCTTCGACGAGATACGCGCCGCGGTTCCATTCGACCGACTTCGTCGGATCCGGCTTGTACTCGCCTTCCTTGAAGAACAGCGTGCGCCAGCCGATCAGCAGGTTGCGGTTGTTGAACGGGAACTTCAGTTCGTGCGGGCGGCTCGGCACCGACACCGGCGCCACCGAGCGCAGGTACGCGTAGATCGCGTCCGAATCGGCGCGCGTGACCTTCGTGTAGCTCGCGAACGGGAAGCCCGGATAGAGCAGGCTGCCGTCCTTCGAACGGCCGGTGTGCATCGCGCGGTAGAAGTCGTCCGACGTCCACTTGCCGATACCGTTCTGGTCGTCCGGCGTGATGTTCGGCGTGTACATCGTGCCGAACGGCGTCGCCATCGGCAGGCCGCCCGCGAACGGCTTGCCGCCGCGCACGGTGTGGCACGCGATACAGTCGCCGACGCGCGCGAGGTATTCGCCCTTCTTGATCAGCGCCGCCTGGTCGGCCGGCGTGGCCGCGACGGCGGCAGCGCCGTGCAGCGTGTCGTTGCCCGGCCACAGAACCGGCACGAGGGCGGCGGCCGCGATGATCGCGACGGCCGAGAGTGCAAACAGGGACTTGCGTTTCATTGTGTCTGTCTCCCTTGCCTTATTGCGGTTCGCTGCCGCAGGCGAGCGGAGTCTTCATCGAACGCGCCGGAGCCGGCACGGGGTTGGCGGGCGCCGGTTGCGCGGCGAGCCATGCGGTCACGGCCGTCACGTCTTCGTCGGAAAGCTTCGCGGCGATGTCGTGCATGCAATCGGGCGCCTTCGCGTGGCGGTTGCCCGAGCGCCATGCGCCGAGCTGTGCGCTCAGGTAATCGGCGTGCAGGCCGACGAGGCCCGGGATCGCCGGCTGCATGCCGGTCAGCCCTGCGCCGTGGCAGGCCACGCAGGCCGGCAGCTTGCGGGACGGGTCGCCCTGCGTGACGAGCTGCTTGCCGCGGGCGAGCGTCGCGGCCGGCAGCGTCGGCTTCGCCGGCGTCGGGTACGGCGGACGTTCGGCCGAGAAGTGCTCGGCGATTTCGCGCAGGTAGTCGTCGTTCAGGTACGTCAGCAGGTAATTCATCGGCGGGTACTTGCGCCGGCCGTCACGGAAGTTGACGAGCTGGTTGTACAGGTACTCGGCCGGCTTGCCGGCAAGCCGCGGGAAATAGTCGTTGTCCGTGCCCTGGCCGTGAACGCCGTGGCATGCGGTACAGCCGCGCACGCGCTCGGCCATGGTATCGGGTGCCTTGAGCGGCGCCTGCTGGGCGTGCGCTTGCTCCGTGGGCTTGGTCTGCGCTTGGGCAGCGCTCGTAAGGCCCGCGCCGCCGATCATCAGAACGGCGAGCAGCGGACGGAAGAGGCGTCTTGAAGACACACGAGACTCCATGATTATTCGTCGGGGACCTTGTCCGGGCTACGATCGGCTCGGCGCATGGACGGCAGGACAGCCGGGCTGCTGCGACGCGGCATTCTATCATCGATGGGTAATGACGGCTATTTGACGAAAGGACATCGGTTCCTGTCTGTTTGCGACTTGCGACAATTTGACGCGCATTGCGCCACGCGCGAGTGAACCGGCGTGCGCTTTCACCCTCGAAGACCGTACACTCGCGGGTCGCGCGGCGCCGCCTCCGCCGCAGGTCCAGTCATTTCTCCCGTTTCCGGATTCATCGATGACGTTTCTTACCGTGCCGTTGCCTGCCTCACGCCGTCCGTCCCGTTGCCGCCGCACTGCCGGCCTGCTGCTTGCGGGAGGGCATGCGCGATGAAGTTCGACAGCTTGTGGATCGGGCAGGTCGCGCTCGCGGCGCTGATGGACGCGGCGTTCGCGATGGCGGTCGGCTCGGCGCTGCTCAAGGCGTGGCTCGGCAAGGACGGTGCGCGGCCGGTCGTCGCGCCGTCGCACCCCGCATGGCTGCGTGCGCAACATTCGCTGGTCGCGGCGGCGCTGGCACTGGTGCTCGCCGATCTCGGCTGGCTCGTCTACGAGGCCGCGGCGATGAGCGGCGCGGGGCTCGGCGGCGCGTTCGCCGCGATGCCCGTCATGCTGATGCAGACGCACACGGGCTTCGCGTGGAGCGTCGCGTTCGCCGGCGCGGTGGTGCTCGCGATCGTCGCGCTCGCGAAGCCGGACGGCCCGCTCGCGCATGCGGTGCTGTGGCTCGCGGTGATCGTGGTCGCGGCCGGCAAGGCGTCGCTCGGCCATGCGGCCGATAGCGGCGTGCTGTCCGCGGCGGTCGGCGTGCAGACGCTGCACCTGTTGGCCACCGCCGTATGGGGCGGCCTCGTGCTCGCGGGTGGGCTCGCGGTGCTGCCGGCGCTGGGCTCGTCGGTCGCGCGCGGCGCGCTGATCCGCATCGGCCAGCACCTGTCGCGTACGTCGATCGTCGCGGTCGTCTTCGTGCTCGGCACCGGCGTGCTCAACGCGATCCGCGGGCTCGGCGGCTCGCTCGCGCCGCTCGACGGCAGCACGTGGGGGCGCGTGTTGCTGCTGAAGCTGCTGCTCGTCGCGCTCGCGCTCGTGCTCGGCGGGCTCAACCGCTTCTCGGCGCTGCCGCGCCTGCGCCGCACCGCGTCGACCGAGGACGCGTACACGTTCCGCAACATCCTGCATCTCGAAGGGATGACGATGATCGGCGTATTCGTCGCGGCGGCCGTGCTGTCGTTCAGCGTGCCGGGGTTCGCGGCGCTCGGCTGACGGCGCGCTCCGTGCGGCGCGACGTCATGGCGCCGCGCATGTAAAACGGCCGCCCTGTCGGGCGGCCGTTCGGAACCGGCTATCCGAGACCGGCCATCCGGAACCGGCCGTCGGCAACCGAATGCGTATCGCGCCGGCCGCAGCCGCGCGCGATGCGCATCGCACTCACCACTCGGCGACGCTGCCGTCCGCGTGGCGCCACACCGGGTTGCGCCAGCGATGGCCCGTCTTCGCCATCTCGCGCACCTTTTCCTCGTTCACGTCGATGCCGAGCCCCGGGCCCTGCGGGATCGCGACGAAGCCGTCTTCGTAGCGGAACACTTCGGGATTGCGCAGGTAGTCGAGCAGGTCGTTGCCCTGGTTGTAGTGGATGCCGAGGCTCTGTTCCTGGATGAATGCGTTGTAGCTGACCGCGTCGAGCTGCAGGCACGCGGCGAGCGCGATGGGCCCGAGCGGGCAGTGCAGCGCGAGCGCGACGTCGTAGCTTTCCGCGAGCGTCGCGATCTTGCGGCATTCGGTGATGCCGCCCGCGTGCGATGCGTCCGGCTGGATGATGTCGACGTAGCCGCCCGCGAGGATGTGCTTGAAATCCCAGCGCGAGTACAGCCGTTCGCCGAGCGCGATCGGCGTATTGGTCTGGTTGACGATGTCGCGCAGCGCCTCGGCGTTCTCCGACAGCACCGGCTCCTCGATGAACATCAGCTTGTACGGGTCGAGCTCCTTCGCGAGCACCTTCGCCATCGGCTTGTGCACGCGGCCGTGGAAGTCGACGCCGATTCCCACGTGCGGGCCGACCGCATCGCGCACCGCCGCGACGTTCGCGATCACCTGCTCGACCTTGTCGTAGGTGTCGACGATCTGCAGCTCTTCGGAGCCGTTCATCTTCAAGGCCTTGAAGCCGCGCTCGACAACCGCGCGCGCATTGTTCGCGACGTCGCTCGGCCGGTCGCCGCCGATCCATGAATACACCTTGATGCGGTCGCGCACCTGGCCGCCCAGCAGCGCGTGCACCGGCACGCCGTGATGCTTGCCCTTGATGTCCCACAGCGCCTGGTCGACGCCCGCGATCGCGCTCATCATGATCGGCCCGCCGCGATAGAAGCCCGCGCGGTACATCACCTGCCAGTGATCCTCGATCAAGCGCGGGTCGCGGCCGACGAGGTAGTCGGCCAGTTCGTGCACGGCGGCCTCGACCGTGTGCGCGCGGCCTTCGACGACCGGCTCGCCCCAGCCGACGATGCCCTCGTCGGTTTCGATCTTGAGGAACAGCCAACGGGGCGGGACGACGAAAGTTTCGAGGCGGGTGATTTTCATGAGGCGAGTCTCCATGATTGACCGGCGCGGCCGTGCGGACGCGGCGCGCGATCCGTGCTTTCGCGGTTATCCTAGCGTAGTCGAATAAAAAATAGTATTAATAGCATTAATGTGCAGATAGTGGGCACCCGCCCGACGGAGAACGATCATTCAACGCGACCTGCATGGACAGACGGCCTTCCGGCTCGCGACGGCGATCCTGCGCGGCGACTATCCGCCCGAATCGCTGCTGCCGAGGGAACCCGACCTGATGGAGATGTACGGCGTGAGCCGCACGGTGATGCGCGAGGCGTTGCGCACGCTGACGTCGAAGGGGTTGGTCGAATCGCGGCCGAAAGTCGGCACGCGCGTGCGGCCGCGCCGTGCGTGGAACCTGCTCGATGCCGATCTGCTCGACTGGTATGCGCGCGTCGCGCCGCCGCTCGCGTTCGCGCTGAAGCTGCAGGAAATGCGCGAGATGATCGAGCCATACGCGGCCGCGCTGGCCGCGCGCACGCATACGCCCGACGCGTTCGACGCGATCGAGGGCGCGGCGCGCGCGATGGCCGCCGCGCGCAACGTCGACGAATGGGTGCGCGCCGACCTGCGCTTTCACCTGAGCGTGCTGGAGGCCGGCGGCAACGAGCTGCTGGTGCCGCTCGGCGCGCTGATCGATCGCACGCTCGAGGCGCAACTGCAACTGAATGCGCGTCGGGCGGACGTATACAACGCGTCGCTTGCCGAGCATACGGCCGTCAGCGACGCGATCCGCGTGCGCGACGAGGACGGCGCGCGCCGCGCGATGGCGACGCTGCTCGCGGTGACGCGAGCGCGCATCGAAGCGTCGTGACAGGAGCGGGGCGGCCGGTGCCGCGGCGTCAGGCGTTCGCGCAGCCGCCCGGCTTGTGGATGCGCTCCGTCGACGGCGGGTACTTCGCGAGCAGGCTCGCCGGTCGCCGCGGGCGCGCGACCAGGTCGCCGCCGCAGTTCGGGCAGCGGCCCTTCAGCACGTCGTCCGCGCAGGTCGCGCAAAACGTGCACTCGAATGTGCAGATGCGCGCTTCCGCCGAATCGGGCGGCAAGTCCTTGTCGCAGCATTCGCAGCCGGGGCGCAGTTCGAGCATGACGGTCTCCTGGGTCGGTGAGGGATGGGCGCCGCCCGGACATTGCGTGCGGCGCATGCGAGCGCTACTGTACGCGTTTGTATCGGCCCGGCCAACGGCGGCCCGCCCGGGCGCCGACGACGCCCATGGGCCGCACCGGGAGACGACCATGCTTTATCGCGGAAGCTGTCACTGCGGCGACGTGACGTTCGACGCGGAAGGCGACCTGCAGGGCGTGATGGCGTGCAACTGCTCGATCTGCCAGCGCAAGGGTGCGCTGATGTGGTTCGTGCCGCGCGACCGCATGAAGCTGCTGACACCCGACGAGAATCTGGCGACCTACATGTTCAACAAGCACGTGATCCGGCATCGCTTCTGCAAGCGCTGCGGGATTCATGCGTTCGGCGAAGGCATCCACCCGGACGGCACCGCGATGGCCGCGATCAACGTGCGTTGCCTCGAAGGCGTCGACCTCGACGCGCTGCCCGTCACGCACTACGACGGCCGCTCGCGCTGAGCAGCGCACCGGGCGCGGGCGCCGATGCGCCGCAATCGGCTCAGGACGGTTGCACGGCGGCCGCGTTCGGCGCAGGCGTTTCCGCCTGCGGTGCGGGCCCGGCGGTGCGCGTGCCGGCGTCGGCCGGGCGTTCGATCAGCGGCGCGAGCGCCGGCGCCATCGACTTCAGCAGTTGCACGGCCATCGCGCTCGTGAAGTCGTAGCGCGCGGCATACGGCTCATGCGCGGTCGCCGTCAGCACCCCGAAGAACCGGTCGCCGATCGCGAACACGAAGGTGCCGCTGCGGTTGACCTTGCGCGACTCGATCAGCCGCGCGCCGCGCGCATAGACGTTGAAGCGCTGGTCGCCCGTCCCCGTCTTGCCGTACACGTCGAGCGTCTTGCCGTCCGGCAGCGTGAGCCCGCCCGCGAGGCGGCGCGCGGTGCCGTGGAGCACGACGTCGCGCAGCAGCGTGTGCGCGACGTTGACGATCTCCGGCGCCAGCATCGGCTGCGGCTGCGCGGCCGCGCGGACGAAGCGGGTTTCGTACGGCGTGCCTTTCGCGAAATCGAGCCGCGTGATCGTCTCGGTCGGCGCCTTCCGGCCGCCGTTCGCGATCAGGCCGATCAGTTTCGCGAGCGCGTCGGGCTGGTCGCCCGATGCGCCGATCGCGGCCGCATAGGACGGCGTCACTTCCGCGAACGGGTAGCCGAGCGCGCGCCACGACTTCGTGATTTCCGCATACGCGCGCAGCTCGACCATGCGGCGGATGCGCCGGTCCTGCGTCGCGTGGTAGCGGGTCTTGTACAGCCACGAATACGTGTAGAAACGCGCATCGCGGCTGTCGCGCTGAACGTCGGCGAGCGCTGCGCCCGGGTGCGCGCGCAGGTAGTTGAGCGTCCACAGCGCGAGCGGATGGACGCTCGCGATATAGCCGCGGTCGTTGAGGTTGAAGCGGTCGATCGCGTACTTCGCATAGAGCGCGGCGAGATCGTCGTCGGACAGCGTCGCGGCCGGCGTGCCTTTCAGTTGCGCGCGCATCTGCGCATCGAACCACGCGAGCGATTCGTTCGGCGCGACGCTGCGCAGCACCGTCGCGATCTTCGGCGGCGACTTGCGTACGTCGCGCAGCATCAGCGCGAGCGCGTCGTCGGGCGCCTTGCCCGCATAGCGCGTGTAGTAGCGCTTCACGTAGACCTGGCTTTCGCCGTCGACGAATTGCTGGAGGTAATGCTGGCGCTGCGCGGGATCGCCCAGCCACGACGACGACGGGCCGGCCGCCTGCAGCGTTTCGTAGTGGACGATGTCGCGCATCAGCCGCACGAACACGAGGTTCACCGAGTGCTCGAACGCCGCGTGCAGCGTCATGATGCGGCCGTTGTCCGACTTCTCGAAGTTGGAGAACACCTGCGCACCGCCGCCCGTGTAGAACACGTCCGGGCTCGCCGAATACTTGCGTTCGACGGCTGCATCGAGCATTGCCTGCAGCGAGCGGTCGCGCGTATGCGACAGGTAGTCGAGCGCCCAGCGCGACAGCCCGTCGATCGGATCGGGCTTCACGCGCGCCAGCTCCGCGTTCGACAGGTTCGCATAGCGCGCATGCAGGTCGGAAACGATCTGCAGGTACGTGATCAGCGTGCGCAGCTTCGCGGTCGAGCCGAGGTTGATGCGGCCGCCGCGATTCACGTCGAACGGCTGGTTCACGCTGTCGGTCTGCACCCGCAGCAGGTTCGCGCCGTTGCGGTGTTCGTACAGCGTGAAGCTGTACGTGAGATGCGACGGATCGTCCTTCGGCGCGAGCATCTCGAAACCGTACAGGCCGGCGGCCTGCGCGCCGTCGCGCGTCGACGCCTGCGCGAGCCGCTGGGCGACCGCCTGCTGTACGCCGTTGTCGAGGGTGCTGGTGGCCTGCAGGTCGAGCTGGTCGAGTTGGTACAGATCGCTGATGCCGAGCGCGGACAGCAGCGACGCGCGCGCGGACGTCACGGCCTTGCGCGACACGAACGACTGCACGCGCGCGGCGGCCGGCGGTGCGCTGCGTTCGATCTGCGCGGCGAGCGCGGCGTCGCGCAGCGCGGGCGAGATCACGCCGCCGTTCGACAGCAGCCGCAGGTAGCTGTCGGTCAGCTTCTGCAGCGCCGGATAGCCGCGGTTGAGGAAGTACGACGGCGCGCGCTGCGCGATCAGCAGCGACAACACCTCGCGGAACGTCTTGCCCTGCTGGTCGACGTTGTCGCCGGTCGTCGGCGCGGACAGCACGCGGTTCACGTCGTTGAAGTCGCGGCCGTACCACGCGGCGAGACCGTCGCCGATGCCGGTGATTTCGCCCACGTGCGGCCGCGCGGCGAGCGGCACCGAGTTCAGGTAGCGCACGACGATCGTGCGGCGCGCGAGCATCGTCTGCGGGCCGTTCAGGTAGGCGCGCACCGACGCGGACGCGATCTGCCGCAGCTTCTCGGGCGGCGTCGCGGTGCGGCCCTCGGGCGAATGGCGGAACTTCTCGATCTGCGTCGCGAGCGTGCTGCCGCCCGGGCGTGCCTGGTGGCGGTTGACGACGTGCAGCGCCTGGTCGGCGAGCGCGCGGCCGAAGCGCCCCCAGTCGATCGCGGGGTTGCGGTTCGGTTCGTTCGCATCGAGCAGGTAGCGATCCTCGATGAACAGCAGCGAATCGGCGATCACGCGCGGCACCGTGTCGAAGTCGGCATAGACGCGCTGCGGAAACACGGTCGCGAACAGCGGCGAGCCGGTCGAATCGAACAGCATCAGGCCTGTCTGGTCTTTCTCTTCGTAAGGGAGAAACAGCCCGCGCTGGCCGAGCGACAGCATCCGCTGCGAATCGCGCGCCTGTTCGCTAACGACGAAGCCGCGTGCAAGCAGTCGTTGCTGGAACGCGGGAATCATCGCGTAGCCGAAGCGCCGGTCGTACGGGCCGTCGGCGGGGAAGCGGATGTGGTCGCTCGGCCCCGCTTCGACCGTGTAGCCGACGTCGCGGGTGAGCTCGGACAGGTAGTGCGCCTGCAGCCGGGACGTTTCGATCTCGGTCTGCACGAGCCGCGCGACGATCGCCACCGCGATCAGCAATGCGGCGAGCAAAGACCACTTGACCCACGTCCAGACCGATGCCGGACCGGTCACGCGCGGCAGGATACGATTCAGCGGCCGATTCATGGCGGCGTCTCCCTGAGGGCGCGGTTATCCGGCCGCACCCCATTAAGGATTAGTGTAGTCCTCCGCGGCGGGCTGCCAAGGGCGGTCGACTACCGAGATGCGCCGGCGCAACAGGCGTGCCCATGCCGGCCGGGCGATGGGCCGACGGCCGTCGAACGCCTGCCGGCGGGCCGCCCCGGCGACGCGAGGGCCGGGCGGGCGGCGGCGGGTCGGCGTGAAAAATGGTGCGCGATTTCGTCGTTCATTCAACTGACGAAATGGTCGATCAGGTGATCGACGAAAAGCCGGGCCTTGCGCGGAAAGTGCCGGCGGCTCGGGTACGCGACGTTCATCTCGAGGGCCTCGAGCAGATAGCCTGGCAGCAGCGCGAGCAGCCGGCCGTCGTCGAGATCCCGCTCGACGAGGAAGTCGGGCAGCACGGCGACGCCCATGCCCGACAGCGCCCAGTTCCGGATCAGGCCGGCGTTGTTCGACGACGCGGACTTGTTCGGACGCACGGTGATGCGCGTCTGGTCGTGATCGAACGACAGGTATTCGCCCGCGAAATCGGCATGGAATGCGAGGCACGCGTGCGACGCGAGATCGTGCGGATGGCCCGGCGCGCCATGCCGGTCGACATAGAGCGGCGCGGCGCAGACGATCCGTTCGATGCGCGTGAGCGGGCGCTTCACGAGGGTGTTGTTGCTGATGTGCTGGGACAGCAGCAGCCCGATGTCGAAGCCCTCGGACACGAGGTCGACGTGGCGGTCCACGATCGTGACTTCCGGCACGATGGCCGGATGCAACGTCTTGAATGCATCGATCGCGGGCGCGAGCACGTGCATGCCGAACATGACCGGCGCGGCGATCTTCAGCGATCCGATCGGTTCGTGATGCATCGATGCGATCGTATCCTCGACCCGGTCGATTTCGTCGATCACGTGACGTATCTGCGCCAGATAGAGATGGCCTGCGTCGGTCAACGACAGGCTGCGGGTCGTGCGATTCAGCAGGCGTGCGCCGAGCCGGTCCTCGATGCCCATGACGAGCCGGGTGGCCGACGAATTGGAGATGTTCAGTTCCGTGGCCGCGCGCGCAAAACTGCGCAGTTCGGCGACCTTGACAAATAACCGCATCGGCAGGAGTTCGTCCATTTTTTGTCGATAAAGAGAAAGCGGTGATTGAATTCTATCTATCGATTTGGTGATTTGAACGACTCGTTTGGGCGATTGATTATTATGAAATCACCTGTTTATCCGGTGTGCGAGCAGCCTGAGAATAAAGGGTTCCGGCGTGAATCGGCCATCGAATCAACGATTCGATTCGATCGCTATTAAAACTTTTTGATGGTTTTGTATTTAGTAATTGTACGAAAATATAGGCTGATTTTTTATTTAAAGCATCAGGCATTCTCGATGCAACGCGATGTCGAGCCGGACGCGTCCCTGTCGCCCCGGCAGATTCGTCCGATCGTGCCGACCGTGACGGGCAAGGTCGTCGCGCTCGAACACGACCTGTGCCAGTGCACGCCGCAGCCGAAACTGATCGCGTCGCAGCCCACCTAGACCATTTCGCCGTGAAACCCGCCAAGCGGATGCAGCCGCGCGGACGCGGTCGCCATCCGCGCGGCATCGATGCGCGCGCGCCAGCCGTCACACGCTGCCTTCGGTCTCGATCACGAGGATGCGCGCGGCGCCGAGCGGATGCGCGACGTGCTCGGTGCCGGCCGTCGCGTGGAAGACGTCGCCCGTTTCGAGCACCGTCGCGTGCTCGACGCCTGCGTCGCGATAGCGCATCTCGACGCGGCCATCGAGCACCGCGAACACCTCCTCGCCGTCGTTCACATGCCAGCGATAGGGCTGGTCGGTCCAGTGCAGCCGCACCGTGATGCCGTTCAGATTCGCGATGTCGAGGGCGCCCCACGCGCGGTCCGCCGTGAATGCGGCGCTCCGGATGATGTTCATCGATGTGTTCTCCTGCACGTGTGTGCGCCGCTTTCCGGTGATTTTTCCGACATCCGCATTCAGCGCGACGTGGCGCGCAGCGCCTGCTCGACGATCTGCTTGCGCTTCGCGAAGCCGGCCGCCGAACGCTCGGTGACGCGCTCCACGACCGCGGCCGGCGCGGTGTCGGGCGAGCCGGCGTCGAACGGCGGCGCGGGCGCGTATTCGAGCTGCAACTGGATCGCCTGCGCTTCTTCGTCGCCGACCAGCTCCGCGGCGATCGTCAGCGCGAAATCGATGCCGGCTGTCACGCCGCCGCCCGTGACCAGGTTGCCGTCGCGCACGACGCGCTCGCGCACGGGGATCGCACCCAGCGGTTCGAGCAGCGCGTGGAACCGCCAGTGCGTCGTCGCGCGCCGCCCGCGCAGCAGCCCGGCCGCGCCGAGCAGCAGCGAACCCGTGCAGACCGACGTCACGTAGCGCGCGGTGGCCGCGCGCCGTTGCACGAACGCGATCGTTTCGGCATCGAGCAGCAGTTCGTTGATGCCGATCCCGCCGGGGATGCAGATCACGTCGAGCGGCGGGCAGTCGTCGAACGTACAGGTCGGCGCGAGCGCGAGGCCGCTGCTCGACGCGACCGCGTCGCGCGACTTCCACACCAGATGGACGGCCGCGTCCGGCAGCGACGCGAGCACGTCGTGCGGGCCGGTGAGGTCGAGTTGCTGGACGCCGGGAAAGACGAGAAGGCCGATATGCAGGGTCATGCGAAGGCTCCGGGAGGGACGGGAACGTGTGCCGTTCGGCACGGGATGGACAGATCGATTCTAGGCGCGTAGTGTTTGGCGAAATTGCCATATCACCCACGTTTTCAGCCAATCGTCATGCCTGCCGCCACCCCGCGTTCGATCCTGATCCTCGCGTTTGCCCGTGCGCAACTGCTCGACGTGACGGGGCCGCTGCAGGTGTTCGCGTCGGTCAACGAGCTCGCGCTGGAGCGCGGGCAGCCGGCGCCGTATGCGCCGCGCGTGGTGGCAGTCGAAGCGGGGCCCGTCGAGACGTCGTCGGGCCTCGTCGTGATGGCCGAGTCGCTGCGCGCGGCCGCGCGCCATCCGGATACGCTGATCGTCGCCGGCGGCAAGGGCGTGCATGCGGCGTCGAAGGATACGCGGGTGGTGCGGTGGGTGCGGCAGCAGGCCGGACGCGCGCGGCGCGTGGCCTCGGTCTGCACCGGCGCGTTCCTGCTCGCCGAGGCCGGCCTGCTCGACGGGCGGCGCGCGGTCACGCATTGGGCGCGCTGCGACGAATTCGCGGCGCGCTACCCGAACGTGCGCGTCGAGCCGGACCCGATCTTCATCCGCGAAGGCGCGCTGTGGACGTCGGCCGGCGTGACGGCCGGCATCGATCTCGCGCTCGCGCTGGTCGAGGAGGATCTCGGGCGGGCGACCGCGCTCGACGTCGCGCGCGAACTCGTCGTGTTCCTGAAGCGTCCGGGCGGGCAGGCGCAGTTCAGCACGATGCTGTCGATGCAGCGCACCGCCGATCGGTTCGGCGAGCTGCACGCATGGATGGCCGAGCACCTGACGGCCGACCTGTCGGTGCCCGCGCTCGCCGAACGCGTGAGCATGAGCGAGCGCAGCTTCGTGCGCCACTATCGCGCGGAGACCGGCCGCACGCCTGCGCGCGCGGTCGAGCAGATCCGCGTCGAAGCCGCGCAACGCCTGCTCGGCGAAACGGCGTGGCCCGTCAAGCGGATTGCCGGGCGTTGCGGCTTCGGTTCCGAGGAGACGCTGCGGCGCAGTTTCGTGCGTGTGCTGGGCGTGTCGCCGCAGGCGTATCGCGAGCGGTTCGTGCGGTAACGTACTGCGGATGACCGAGGCCGGCGCGGTGGCGCCCGGAACTGAACGGAAACCGGTCGGTTTCCAGTCCGAAGCGTCGAAACTATTCAGGATCTGAGAACAATGGGCGGGGGCTTGTGCCGCGCCCGCCGCGCGCTCTATTCTGTTCCGTTGGCGATTCGAAGGGGGAAGCAGCATGGACCGCATCCAGGCAATGGAAGTTTTTACCCGCGTGGTCGACGCGAACAGCTTCACGCGGGCGGCCGACACGCTTGCGATGCCGCGTGCGTCGGTGACGACCATCATCCAGAATCTCGAGGCGCTGCTCGGCGTGCGCCTGATGCACCGGACGACGCGCCGGCTGTCGCTGACGCCGGAGGGCGCCGCGTACTACGAGCATTGCATGAAGATCATCGCGGAGATCGCCGAGGCCGACGCGAGCTTCCAGGCCGGCAACCGCAAGCCGAGCGGCATGCTGCGCGTCCACATGCCCAGTTCGCTCGGGCGCCGCATCGTGCTGCCGTCGCTGTCGATCTTCCGGCAGCGCTATCCGGACATCACGCTCGAACTGGGCCTGTCCGATCGCTACGTCGATCCGGTCGAGGAAGGCATCGACTGCATGATCCGGGTCGGGCCGCTCGAGGATTCGTCGATGGTCGCGCGGCGCATCGGGATGCTGAAGCGTGTGACGTGCGCGTCGCCCGATTACCTCGCCCGTCACGGCGAGCCGAACGAGATCGCCGATCTCGTCGACCATCATGCGGTGAATTTTCGTTCGAGCCACGGCGCGCGGGCGATTCCGTGGGTGTTCATGATCGACGGCAAACCATTCGAGGTGCGGATGAACGGCAGCGTCACGGTCAACGATTCGGATGCCTACGTGACATGCGGGCTCGAAGGCTTCGGGATGATCCAGCCGACGCTGTTCATGGTGCTGCAGAACCTGCTCGACGGCTCGCTGGTCGAGGTGCTGCCGGACTGCAATCCGAAGCCGAAACCGATCTCGATCGTGTATCCGCACAACCGGCATCTGTCGCAGAAGGTGCGCGTGTTCGCCGACTGGATCGCGGAGGTGTTCGAGTCGACGCCGGCGCTGGAGGGTGGGGAGAATTGGCGGGGGCGGGTGGGGGCGCAGGCGGCGCGGGGGCCGCGCAGTTCGGTGGCGGCGTAGTGGGTGTAAATGGGCGAGGCCTTTCCGAGCAGGCGAGGCGGCTTGCGAAAAGGGGCGCGCGCGAGGGAGCGCCGGGCGTGAGGCGCACAGGTAGTACACGCCGGGGGCGGGCGCGGGTAAGGCGGAGGGATTTGTGCATGGTCCGGATCGGGGGACGCCGACCGGGACGGAAATCGGGCTAGCCTCGCAGGAAACGAAATCGGACAGCGCGAACGCTGTCCGACCGACTTACACCGTGTAGTTACACACCCGGCGCGAAGAACCCGTCGACTGCGCCGACAACCCCACCCACGGCTCCGCCTGCCAGATAGCCCAAAACAGCGGCCGTCAGCGAGGTTGCCGGGGCGCCGAGGCCGGCGGTTCCATACTCGCCGGCAATCCAGCCGCCCAGCGTGGCGGTGGTCAGCGCGCCCGATTGCGCACCGTTGACCAGCCCCAGGACGGCGCCGACGAGGCCCGCACCCGATACGGCATTCACTTCCTGCATGTTGAGTTCTTGCATGATTAGTATTCCTTTATTGTCGCATGCTTACCAGATGCCCCTTCTGGCAGGGTTATCGGCCCGGACCGTCGCGGTCGCCGGCCAATCTCGCGTGTCGCAGCGCGTTGCGCAATCGAGTGCTATCGCGCTGAGCAATATAAAGAATCCGGATCGCCGGTTGTGACACGAATCGATTCTATATACGGAAAGTTACTGTCGATTAGCGTTATAGAATTTTATATATCTTTCTTCTTTGAATTAAAGTTATAAATTGCTGAATGAGTTGACTGGATTGGTGGGTATGTCGAAAACTTTCAAAATCCGAGCCGCTTGATGGGCGGTTGCTGCAATATGAAACTGGTTTGCGGCATGGAATTCAATGATTTCAAGCATGCTGTCCATGCCGTCTGGCTGGGGGTGGGTTGTGAAAAGATACGGATCTTATGTATCGCGAGTGATTGAATGGGTTATCTATAAAAAGAATTTGGAGTCGGTTGTGAAATCGGTTTCGCATATTGGTCTGGGAATTTTTACTCATTGGAGGGCTGGCATTTCAGGTAAATAATGCTCGTTTAAATATTTCAACTTCTCGTTGGCTAACGATTCCCAGTCGGAAAGCTCGATTGCCTTATGACGATAGATAATCTTTTCCGTCCGGAGGCGCGGGCAGCGCAACGCACATCGATGCTCGGCGAAATCGTGCTGGTGCGTCCTGTGTCGTTCACGTTCCTGGCGGTCGCGGCTGTCTGCATGGCGCTTGGCGTCATGCTGCTGTTTGCGTTCGGCAGTTATACGCGCCGAACGACGGTCGACGGCGTGATCGTGCCCGACGCGGGTCTCGTCAAGGTGTATGCACAGCAGCCGGGCATCGTGCTGCGCAAGGCCGTGCTCGAAGGACAGCACGTGACGCGCGGGATGGTGCTGTATACGGTTTCCACCGACCTGCAGAGTGCCTTCGGAGGCCGGACCCAGGCCGCGCTGATTGACCAGGCGCGGCGGCGCAAGTCGTCGCTGCTGCAGGAGATCGACAAGACGCGGCTGTTGCAGCAGGACGAGCGCGACACGCTGCGGGCCAAGCTCGCGAGCCTGCGTGCCGAACTTTCGCGCATCGACGATCAGCTCGCCGAGCAACGCTCGCGCACATCCATTGCCGCGGACGGCGTCGCGCGCTATCGACGCCTGCTCACGCAGGACTACATCTCGACCGACCAGTTCCAGCAGCGCGAAGCCGATCTGCTCGATCAGCGATCGAAGCTGCTGGGCCTGCAGCGCGACCGAGCGAATGTGTCGCAGGCGCTCGATGAGACCGCAAACGAGCTCAATGGCCTGCCGCTCAAGCAGCAGAACCGGCTGTCGCAGATCGATCGCAGCGTGATCGACGTCGAGCAGGCGTTGATCGAGAGCGAGGCGAAGCGCGAAATCGTCGTCACCGCACCGGAGACCGGCGTGGCGACGGCCGTGATCGCCGAGCCGGGGCAGATGATCGACGCCGCGCATCCGGTCGCGAGCATCGTGCCGGACGGGGCGCACTGGCAGGCGAATCTTTTCGTGCCCAGCGCGGCGGTCGGTTTCGTGCACGTCGGCGATGCCGTGCTGGTGCGCTATCAGGCTTATCCGTACCAGAAGTTCGGCCAGTATCGCGCACGCGTGACGTCGATCGCGCGCACAGCGCTGTCGACGGCCGAACTGTCGACGAGCGGCGCGCCCGCGGCCGGCGAAGGCTCGTTCTACCGTATCACCGCCGCGCTGGCATCCGAGCACGTGACGGCCTACGGAAAGCCGCAGCCGTTGCAGGCCGGCATGGCGCTGAAGGCCGACATCCTGCAGGAGCGCCGCCGCCTGTACGAATGGGTGCTCGAACCGCTGTACAGCCTCACCGGAAAATTCTGAACGTATCGATCATGTCCTTCCTCGACCGTCTCTCGTTCGGCGTTGGCGGCAAGCTGCCGATGATCCTGCAGACCGAAGCGACCGAATGCGGGCTCGCCTGTCTCGCAATGATCGCCGGTTACCACGGCCATCACGTGGACCTTGCGACGCTGCGCGGCCGCTTTCCGGTGTCGCTCAAAGGCACCGGCCTCGCCCGTGTCATCGAGATCGCACATCGGCTCGATTTCGGCACGCGCGCACTCAAGCTCGACCTCGACCAGCTGGGCCAGTTGCGGATGCCTTGCATCCTGCACTGGAATTTCAATCACTTCGTCGTGTTGATGGAGGTGAGCGGCAGGGGCGCGGTGATTCACGATCCAGCACAGGGTATCCGTAAGGTACCGCTCGACGTGCTGTCGCGCGCGTTCACCGGCGTCGCGCTGGAGCTGTGGCCGACGAGCGGTTTCGAGACGCGCGACGCGGCACCCGCGGTCAAGCTGCGCGCGCTGCTTGGCCCCGTGTCCGGGCTGTCTCGCTCGCTCGGCCAGGTGCTGGTGCTCGCGCTCGCGCTCGAAGTGTTCGCGCTGGTGCAGCCCTTCTTCCTGCAGTGGGTGATCGACGAGGTGATCGTCGGCGCCGACCGCGATCTCCTCACCGTCCTCGCACTCGGTTTCGGCCTGTTGCTGCTGATGCAGCAGGCGACGAGCGCGATTCGTGCGTGGGCGCTGATGTATTTCGGCACGATGCTGAACGTGCAGTGGCGCGCGAACGTGTTTACGCATCTGCTGAGCCTGCCCGTGCGCTACTTCGAACGGCGGCACCTCGGCGACGTCGTGTCGCGCTTCGGCTCGATCGACACGATCCAGCAGACGCTGACCACGTCGTTTCTCACCGCGGTGATCGACGGCCTGATGACGATCGTCACGCTCGCGATGATGTTCGTGTACAGCCGCGTGCTCGGCTGTGTCGCACTCGCGGCGATGACCCTGTACGCGCTGCTGCGCTGGCTCTGGTACCGGCCGCTGCGCCGCGCGACCGAGGAGCAGATCGTGCGGGCCGCGAAGCAGCAGAGCCACTTCCTCGAGACCGTGCGCGGCGTGAAGACGATCAAGCTGTTCGGCCGGCAGCACGAGCGCCGTGCGAGCTGGCTGTCGCTGCTGGTCGAGCAGGTCAATGCGGGGCTGCACGCGCAGAAGCTGCAGTTGCTCTACCAGCAGCTCAACGGGCTGCTGTTCGGCATCGAGGGGCTGCTGATCATCTGGCTCGGCGCCAGGATGATAATGGAAGGTCAGTTCACGGTTGGCGTACTGATGGCGTTCAACGCATACAAAGGGCAGTTCGATGGCCGCGTCGGCAGCCTGATCGACAAGTACTTCGAGGTCAAGATGCTGCAACTGCAGGGCGAGCGACTCGCCGACATCGTGTTCGCGAAGCCGGAACCCGATGCGAGCATGCGCCATGTGCCGGGCGAAGCGGACGATCTCGCGGCGAGCATCGAGTTCGACGCGATCGCCTTTCGCTATGCGGACGACGAGCCGACGGTGCTCGACGGCGTTTCGTTCGCGATCGCACCCGGCGAATCGGTCGCGGTCGCCGGGCCGTCCGGCTGCGGCAAGACGACGCTCGTCAACGTGTTGCTCGGCGTGCTGCAGCCGACCGCAGGCTGCGTGCGGATCGGCGGCGTCGACGTCGGCCTGCTCGGGCTCGAGCGGCTGCGCGCGCTAGTCGGTACCGTTCTGCAGGACGACGTGCTGTTCGCGGGATCGATCGCCGAGAACATCGGCTTCTTCGATCCGGATGCCGACCCGCAGTGGATCGTCGAGTGCGCTCGGCTCGCGGCCGTGCATGCGGACATAGTCGCGATGCCGATGGGCTACAACACGCTGGTCGGCGACATGGGCACCGTGCTGTCCGGCGGCCAGAAGCAGCGCGTGCTACTCGCGCGTGCGCTCTACAAACGGCCAAAGATCCTCGTGCTCGACGAGGCGACGAGCCATCTCGACCTGCACCGCGAACAGCAGGTCAACGCGGCTATCGGCGCGCTGCAGATGACGCGCGTGATCATCGCGCACCGACCGGAGACGATCGCGTCCGCCGGGCGCGTCGTCATGCTGAACGGCGGACGGATCGTGCTCGACCGGCCGACGGCGCCGCTCGCGTCGAGCCCGTCCCCGACCGCCGCGGAGGAGGCCGGCCGATGAAACGCCTGCTTTTGCTGGCCGCGATTGCGTGGGCAGCCGTCGCCGACGCGCAGATGCTCGACGTGTTTCGCACACGCGAGAACGTATCGGCCGGGCCCGCGACGCCGCTGCTGGTTGACGCGTCGTGCAGCCCGGTACCGGACGACCGTCCACTCGAGCTCGACGATGCGATCCTGCAGGCGATCTGCACGCATCCGCAGGCACGTCAGGCATGGGCGAACGCGCGTGCGCAGGCGGCCGCCGTCGGCATCGCCGAAGCGGCGTACCTGCCGACGCTGAACGGGACGGCCGGTGTCCAGCGCGATACGCTGTCGACGACCTACGACTACAGCGCGCTCGGTCTCGGTTCGCAGAGCCAGTCGCAGAAATCGACCAGCAAGTACGGCACGCTCAACCTGAGCTGGGTATTGCTCGATTTCGGCAAGCGAGGCGCTGCGCTGCGGCGGGCGCGCGCATTGCTCGCGGCGGCCAACGACGCGCAAAGCGACGCATTGCAGACGGTATTTTTCAATGCCGCACAAGCGTACTACGCGGTGCAGAGCGCGCGAGCATCCGTCGATGCGGCGAAGCAGGCGGAACGCATCGCGAGCGACAGCCTTGCGGCGGCCACGGCGAAACACGACGGCGGCGCCGGCACGCTGAGCGACCAGTTGCAGGCGCAGACACTGTATCGCCGAGCTGTGCTCGATCGTGTCGGCGCCGAAGGTGATGCACAGGTGGCGGCAGGCGCGCTCGCGGTCGCGATGGGACGCAATGCGAACACGCCGTTTCGGATCGCCGCGACGAAGTCCATTCAGAAGGTGGCGGACGTCGAAGACGTCGATCGCCTGATCGCGGAAGCAATGGATCGCAATCCGAAGCTTCTGGAAGCTCGCGCGCGACTGGACTCGGCGCGCGCGAACGTCGACGCCGCCCGCGCGCAGGGCCGGCCGACGGTGTCGCTGACCGGCAGTCTGACGCAAAACAATCCGTCGTACCAACAGCAACCCGAATCGTTTCCGATTTCGCGTAGCCACGGCAGCTCGATCGGCATCCAGGTGACGATTCCGTTGTTCGAGGGCTTTGCGTCCGGCTATCGTGTCGCTCGGGCCGAGGCTCAGGCCGACGGGCAGGAGGCGGAGCTGCGCAATGCCGAGCTGCAGGTGTCGCTCGACGTGTGGAAGAGCTATCAGGAATTGCGAGCCGATACCACGAATCTGACCACGTCCGGTGCGCTGCTGGACGACGCGCAGCGCTCGCTGGACGTGGCGAGCGGGCGTTACAAGGAAGGCGTCGGCAGCTTCACCGAGTTGCTGAATGCGCAGACGGCGCTTGTCGATGCGCGCAAGCAGCGTGTGCTCGCCGTGGCGAAATGGCGAACGGCGCGCCTCAGGCTCGCGGCCGGCCTGGGAAAGTTGGGGATGTCGACCGAGCAATAGGAAAAATCCTGTTCCAGCCAGAGTCAGGCGAGGCAGGCCTTATACGATCCGCGAGGCGCAATGCATTCCGGAGCGGGCGATCGAGGGGCAGCGGAGCGCGTGGTCGTCGGAGTGATCGATGGGTTGGCAGGCACGGCTATAAGACCAGTCAGAAGAAATCGAAGACCTATGCCGCCACCTCCGCCAAGGTCGTTACGGGCGCCGTTGCGGTCGGTCCAGAGCGAACGGCATCGCAAGATAGGGCGTGCGAAGCGAGAGCTGCCGCGTTGTGGGCGCTAGAAAAAGGAACCGTTGTTGCGAACTTCGATAGGCCGGCTGCAGCAGGCCAGTCAGATTCCGGATAACCCGTGTGCGGAGCCGCGAGGTTAGGATTGGCGATGCTGGTGTTGCCGTCGCATGCTGTTTGCGGAGCGCGGGTAGGCTTTGCGGAGCAAAGAAAAAGGGCCCAGCTTGCGCTGGGCCCTTTCTGCATTTGGTGGCGAATCAGGGATTCGAACCCCGGACCTGCGGATTATGATTCCGTCGCTCTAACCGACTGAGCTAATTCGCCGAAGACTTGAATTATGTCGATCGGCTGGCCGGCTGTCAATACCTTTTTCCATCTTTCCCGAAAAAAGTTGCCGCCGGCCCGTGTCGGCCTTCACTGCAGGCGGGGGGCGGTCGCCGGAACACATGCATCCGCCGGCCGTCTCCCCGCTCCACGCACAACGTCAATCCTGCGCGTAGATGTCCGAGTCCTTCGTCTCCTTGACGAACAACAGGCCGATCACGAAGGTAGCCAGCGCGATCACGATCGGATACCAGAGTCCCGAATAGATGTTGCCCTTCGCCGCGACGATCGCGAACGCGGTCGCGGGCAGGAAGCCGCCGAACCAGCCGTTGCCGATGTGATAGGGCAGCGACATCGACGTGTAGCGGATCCGCGTCGGGAACATCTCGACCAGCATCGCGGCGATCGGGCCGTAGACCATCGTCACGTAGATCACGAGGATCGTCAGGATCACGATCGTCATCGGCCAGTTCAGTTGCGCCGGGTCGGCCTTCGCCGGGTAGCCGGCCCCCTTCAGCGTCGCCGCGAGCGTCTTGTCGAACGCCGCGCCCTGCGCCTTCGCGTCGGCCGCCTTGCCGTCGTAGGTCTGGATCACCGTGTCGCCGACCTTGATCTCGGCCGGCGTTCCGGCCGGCGCCGCGACGTTCTCGTAGTTCAGGCCGGCCTTCGCGAGCGCGCTCTTCGCGATGTCGCACGAGCTGGTGAACTTCGACGTGCCGACCGGGTTGAACTGGAACGAGCAGGTGGCCGGATCGGCGACGACCGTGATCGGGGCCTTCTGCGTCGCGAGTTCGAGCTGCGGATTCGCGTAGTGCGTGAGCGCCTTGAACAGCGGGAAGTAGGTCAGCGCCGCGATCAGGCAGCCCGCGAGGATGATCGGCTTGCGGCCGATCTTGTCCGACAGCGAACCGAAGAACAGGAAGAACGGCGTGCCGATCAGGAGCGCGATCGCGATCAGGATGTTCGCGCTGGCGCCGTCGACCTTCAGCGTCTGCGTGAGGAAGAACAGCGCGTAGAACTGGCCCGTGTACCACACGACGGCCTGGCCGGCCGTCAGGCCGACGAGCGCGAGGATCACGATCTTCAGGTTCTTCCACTGGCCGAACGCTTCGGTCAGCGGCGCCTTCGACGTCTTGCCTTCCGCCTTGATGCGCAGGAACACCGGCGATTCGTTCAGTTGCAGCCGGATCCACACCGACACCGCGAGCAGCAGGATCGACGCGACGAACGGCACGCGCCAGCCCCAGTTGCCGAACGCCTCCTCGCCGACGAACGTGCGCACGCCGAGGATCACGAGCAGCGACAGGAACAGGCCGAGCGTGGCCGTCGTCTGGATCCATGCGGTGTAGAAGCCGCGCCGGTTGGCCGGTGCGTGCTCGGCGACGTAGGTCGCCGCGCCGCCGTACTCGCCGCCGAGCGCGAGGCCCTGCAGCAGCCGCATCGCGATGAAGATCACGGGGGCGGCGATGCCGATCGACGCGTAGCCGGGCAGGAAGCCGACCACGAACGTCGAGACGCCCATGATCACGATCGTCACGAGGAACGTGTGCTTGCGGCCGACGAGGTCGCCGAGCCGGCCGAACACGATCGCGCCGAACGGCCGCACCGCGAAGCCGGCGGCGAAGCCGAGCAGCGTGAAGATGAACGCGGCGGTCGGATTGACGCCGGAGAAGAAGCTCTTGCTGATGTAGGCCGCGAGCGAGCCGGCCAGGTAAAAGTCGTACCACTCGAACACGGTGCCGAGCGACGACGCGAAGATCACCTTCTTCTCTTCGCCCGTCATCGGCGAGTGCGAAATTTGCCCGCCTAACGTTGCCATGAATCGTCTCCAAGTCCCTTGATATAGATGTGCGGCCGCCTTGGGAGGGGCGGGCCTGTCGACGATTATTGGCACGGAAACTTACGGCGCACTGACTCGCGCGTACAAAACGACTGCGCGTTAACCCGTGTCGAATCGGCCGCTTCGCGGGCCGATCGTGGTGCGAACGGCCGGTAAATCGCCGGTTTCGACGTGTTTGCGCTGAGCCGCGGCGGCGCGCGTCAGGGTTAATCCGGGGCGGGGGCGGCGAGCGGCAGACTGATGCGCACGAGCGTGCCGGCGAGGCGCGGCGCGTGCTGGTAGACGTGATCGTCGAGCGTCAGCGTGCCGCCGTGCTGCGTGGCGATCTCGCGCACGATCGCGAGCCCGAGGCCGCTGCCGTCGCCTTCGCGGCCGAGGATCCGGTAGAAGCGCTCGACGACGCGCTCGCGCTCGCCGGCCGGGATGCCGGGGCCGGTATCTTCGACTTCGAGATGCACGAGCCGCGCGGCGGGCTCGGCCCGCACGCGCACGGTGATGCGGCCGCCTTCCGGCGTATAGCGGATCGCGTTGTCGACCAGGTTGCCGAGCATCTCGCGCAGCATCACCGGGTTGCCGTCGACATCGAGCGGCGCGTCGTCGTCCGGGCCTTCGTACCCGAGATCCATGCGTTTCGCGAGCGCGGCCTGTACCCAGTCGCGCACCGTGCGCCGCGCGAGCGCGGCGATCTCGACCGGCTCGAACGTGAGCCCGCTCGCGCGGTTCTCGGCGCGCGCGAGCGCCAGCAGTTGCGTGACGAGCCGCGCGGCCTGCTCGGAGCTCGTCGCGATCTGCTCGAGCGAGCGCTGCACGTCGGGCGGCACCGGGTGGCGCAGCGCGAACTCCGCCTGCGTGCGCAGGCCCGCGAGCGGCGTCTTCATCTGGTGCGCGGCGTCGGCGATGAAGCGTTTTTGCAGCGCCATGTTCTGTTCGAGGCGCGCGAGCAGGTCGTTGAACGACGTGACGAGCGGTTCGATCTCGGGCGGCGCGCGCTGCGCCTCGACGGGCGACAGGTCGTCGGGCCGCCGCGCGCGAATGTGCGCCTGCAGCGCGTTGAGCGGCGCGAGCCCGCGCGACAGCCCGAACCAGACGAGCAGGATCGCGAGCGGCAGGATCACGAATTGCGGCAGGATCACGCCCTTGATGATGTCGTTTGCGAGCGCGTTGCGCTTGTCGAGCGTCTCGCCGACTTGCACGAGCACGGGCTGCGCGCCGCTCGCCTGCGGCAGCGCGACCGTCGTATACGCGACGCGCACGTCGTTACCGCGCAGCAGGTCGTCGCGGAACACGACGACGCCCGGCGGCGGGCGGTCCTCGTCGCGCGGCAGCGGCATGTCGGCCTCGCCCGCGACCAGCTCGCCGCGCGTGCCGAGCACCTGGAAGTAGACGCTGTCGATGTTGTCCGCGCGCAGGAAGTCGCGCGTTTGCTCCGGCAGCGTCAGCTCGGCGACGCCGTTGACTGGATGGATCTGCCGCGCAAGCACGTACGCGTTGGTCTCGAGCGCGCGGTCGAACGGGCTGTTCGCGATCGTTTTCGCGACGAGATAGGTGACGGCGATGCTCATCGGCCACAGCAGCAGCAGCGGCGCGAGCATCCAGTCGAGGATTTCGCCGAACAGCGAGCGGGGGCGCGGCGTTTCGGGCGATTCGGTTTCGTCGGGCGGCGCGAACGGGTTCTCGTAGCGCGCGTCGCGCGCCTCGTCGGCAGCCGACGACGGCGAGCCGGTCGGGTGGCGGGAATGGGCCGGCGTGGCCATCGCGGCGCCGCGCGGTGTCAGCGCAGCGGCGTGCCGGCCGCCGCGGGCTGGGGCGCCGCCGTGTCGGCCGGCGTCGCGGGCGCGACCTTCTCGAGGCAATAGCCGAGGCCGCGCACGGTCGAGATCCGCACGCCGCTCGGTTCGATCTTCTTGCGCAGCCGGTGCACGTAGACTTCGATCGCGTTGTTGCTGACTTCCTCGCCCCATTCGCACAGATGATCGACGAGCTGTTCCTTCGACACGAGGCGGCCGATCCGCTGCAGCAGCACCTCGAGCAGGCCGAGTTCGCGCGCGGAGAGATCGAGCACGTGATCGTTCGCGTACGCGATGCGGCCGACCTGGTCGAACGCGAGCGAGCCATGGCGCACGACGGTCGGGCCGCCGCCGGCGCCGCGCCGGGTCAGCGCGCGCACGCGCGCCTCGAGCTCGTTGAGCGCGAACGGCTTGGCCATGTAGTCGTCGGCGCCGAGGTCGAGCCCCTTCACGCGTTCGTCGACGCTGTCGGCGGCGGTCAGGATCAGCACGGGCAGATTGGAATTGCGCGCGCGCAGGCGCTTGAGCACGTCGAGCCCGGACATTTTCGGCAGCCCGAGATCGAGGATCAGCAGGTCGAAAGTCTGCATCGACAGCGCGGTGTCGGCGTCGACGCCGCTCTTCACGTGATCGACGGCATAGCCCGATTGGCGGAGTGACCGGGTGAGGCCGTCCGCGAGTATGCTGTCGTCTTCGGCGATGAGGATTCGCATGTTGCTGACCGATGGCCGGCGGGCGTGCATGCCGGCGCGGCTGTCTCCGAAATTATCCGTGTACAACGCAGCCTGCATTGCGGGCTTGCATAAAACACTGTTTTTTTATACAGTGTCTGCATTCGTGGGCAGCGCTTGAAGCGGGCGCGCCTCTGACAGACGCTGCTCATCATAGCAAAGGACGATTCATGGAAGATAGCAAGAAGGGCTCCGGGATGACCGCCGAGAAGAGCAAGGCGCTGGCGGCCGCACTCGCACAGATCGAGAAGCAGTTCGGCAAAGGGTCGATCATGCGGATGGGCGACGGCGAAGCGGCCGAGGACATCCAGGTCGTCTCCACGGGCTCGCTGGGTCTCGATATCGCGCTCGGCGTCGGCGGCCTGCCGCGCGGCCGGGTGGTCGAGATTTACGGTCCGGAATCGTCCGGTAAAACCACGCTCACGCTGCAGGTCATCGCCGAGCTGCAGAAGCTGGGCGGCACGGCCGCCTTCATCGACGCCGAGCACGCGCTCGATGTCCAGTACGCGTCCAAGCTCGGCGTCAATGTGCCGGAACTGCTGATCTCGCAGCCGGATACCGGCGAGCAGGCGCTGGAAATCACCGACGCGCTGGTGCGCTCGGGTTCGATCGACATGATCGTCATCGACTCGGTCGCGGCGCTCGTGCCGAAGGCCGAAATCGAAGGCGAGATGGGCGATTCGCTGCCGGGTCTGCAGGCGCGCCTGATGTCGCAGGCGCTGCGCAAGCTCACCGGCACGATCAAGCGCACGAACTGCCTCGTGATCTTCATCAACCAGATCCGGATGAAGATCGGCGTGATGTTCGGCAACCCCGAAACCACGACGGGCGGCAACGCGCTCAAGTTTTATGCGTCGGTGCGCCTCGACATCCGCCGGATCGGCTCGATCAAGAAGAACGACGAGGTAATCGGCAACGAAACCCGCGTGAAGGTCGTCAAGAACAAGGTGTCGCCGCCGTTCCGCGAGGCGATCTTCGACATCCTGTATGGCGAGGGCATTTCACGTCAGGGCGAGATCATCGATCTCGGCGTGCAGGCGAAGATCGTCGACAAGGCCGGCGCCTGGTACAGCTACAACGGCGAGAAGATCGGCCAGGGCAAGGACAACGCGCGTGAATTCCTGCGCGAAAATCCGGAAATCGCGCGCGAGATCGAGAACCGCATCCGCGAATCGCTCGGTGTCGTCAGCATGCCCGATGGCGTAGGCAACGAAGCCGAGGCGTTGGACGAAGAAGAGTAATGATTGCGCGCCGAGGTCAGACTGGCGAGCCGGAGGAGCGCGACACGCCCGAAAGGGCGGGGCGCTCCGGCCGGCGAACCGGATCCTCGGGCGCCGACCGGCGCGACGCAGGCGGCAACGACGCGAACCGCACCGCGACGAGGGCATCCGACGATGCCCTCGTTTCGTTTGAGATTGCCGTACCGGACGATCCGTTCGACGACGACGAGTCGTTCGATGCACACGATCGCTCGCGCCGTCGCGTGTCCGGTGTCCGTTTCCCGGGCGATCGCACAGCCGATTCGCCCGCGGCAGAAGATGTCTATACGCGCAGCAGCCAGCATCCGCGCCGTACACGCCGTGCAGCCGGTGCGTCGTCGGGCGCTGCTTCAAGCGACGCGCCGGGCGCCGGCGAGCGCAAGTCGTCGAAGCCGCCGCGCTCGTTGAAGGGGCGCGCGCTCGGCTATCTGTCGAGGCGCGAATACAGCCGCGCGGAGCTCGCGCGCAAGCTCGCGCCTTACGTCGGCGAGGACGAGACCGTCGAGCCGGTGCTCGATGCGCTGGAAAAGGAAGGCTGGCTGTCCGACGCGCGCTTCGCCGAGAGCCTCGTACATCGTCGCGCGTCGCGCGTCGGCGTCGCACGCATCGTCAGCGAGCTGAAGCGACATGCGGTCGGCGACGGTCTCGTCGAAGAGGTGCATGCTCAATTGCGCGAGACCGAATTGACGCGCGCGCAGGCCGTCTGGCGCAAGAAATTCGGTGCACTGCCGCAAACGCCCGCGGAGCGCGCGAAGCAGGCGCGTTTCCTTGCCGCGCGCGGCTTCTCGAGTGCGACCATCGTGAAGTTGCTGAAAGTCGGCGACGATTTCCCGATCGACGGCTGACGCGCCCGGTCGCGCGCGTGGCGCGCGATTTTGCTGCATTGCAACCGCTTCCGGCAGGCGGGAATACCCGCCGTCGCGGCAAACTGTCTCAAATACCCGATATGCTAAAATCCACGGGTTTTCCTCTTCGGCCTCAACCTCCAGCATGCCGCTATCCGAGCCCGTGCCCCGTCAGTTGCGACATCGACGCGCAATCCGAGCGGAAGCCTACGAGCGCGGCGACGGCTTGTGGGACATCGAAGCCTGCCTGACCGACCACAAGCCGCGCGATGTCGCGCTTGCGTCGGGCATCCGGCCCCAGGGCCTGCCGATCCACGAACTCTGGCTGCGCGTGACCATCGATCGTGACCTCAATGTCGTCGACGCCGAAGCGTCTTCGGAATGGGTGCCCTATCCCGGTCACTGTCAATCCGCCCCGCCTGCCTATCGGGCCCTCATCGGGCTCAATCTCTTCCGCAATTTCCGCCGCAACGCGAACCGGCTGCTCGCCGGCGTCGCAGGCTGTTCCCATCTCACCGAACTGTGCGCCGTGCTGCCGACGGCCGCGATCCAGGCGTTCGCCGGTGACGTGTGGAACGTGCGCGAGGAGGGCGGCGAAGGGCCGGCCAATGACGGCGTGCACGCCGAACCGCCGTTTCAGCTCGGCCGCTGCCGAGCGCTGCGATTCGACGGCGAGGTCGTGCGGCAGTACTACCCGCGCTGGTATGGCCCGATTCAGCCGGATCTGCCCGGTGAAGGCAGCACGAAGGAATGAACGGAAATCATTCGAAGAAGCGTCTCAAGCGACATTTCATCCAACTCTCAGACTGAAGGGAATCACGCATGAAGATTCACGAGTACCAGGGTAAGGAAATCCTGCGGAAATTCGGCGTCGCGGTACCGCGCGGCAAGCCGGCGTTCTCGGTTGACGAGGCCGTCAAGGTGGCGGAAGAGCTCGGCGGCCCGGTTTGGGTCGTGAAGGCTCAGATTCACGCGGGTGGCCGCGGCAAGGGCGGCGGCGTGAAGGTGGCGAAGTCGATCGAACAGGTGCGCGAATACGCGAACCAGATCCTCGGCATGCAGCTCGTCACGCACCAGACGGGCCCGGAAGGCCAGAAGGTCAACCGCCTGATGATCGAGGAAGGCGCCGACATCAAGCAGGAACTGTACGTCAGCCTCGTCGTCGACCGCATCTCGCAAAAGATCGTGCTGATGGGTTCGAGCGAAGGCGGCATGGACATCGAGGAAGTCGCCGAAAAGCATCCGGAACTGATCCACAAGGTCATCGTCGAGCCGTCGACGGGCCTGCTGGACGCCCAGGCCGACGACCTCGCCGCGAAGATCGGCGTGCCGGCCGCTTCGATCCCGCAAGCGCGCGCGATCCTGCAAGGCCTGTACAAGGCATTCTGGGAAACCGACGCATCGCTGGCTGAAATCAACCCGCTGAACGTCTCCGGCGACGGCAAGGTCACCGCACTCGACGCCAAGTTCAACTTCGACTCGAACGCGCTGTTCCGCCACCCGGAAATCGTCGCGTACCGCGATCTGGACGAAGAAGATCCGGCTGAAATCGAAGCGTCGAAGTTTGACCTCGCGTACATCTCGCTCGACGGCAACATCGGCTGCCTCGTGAACGGCGCAGGCCTCGCGATGGCGACGATGGACACCATCAAGCTGTTCGGCGGCGAGCCGGCGAACTTCCTGGACGTCGGCGGTGGCGCGACCACCGAGAAGGTCACCGAAGCGTTCAAGCTGATGCTGAAGAACCCGGACCTGAAGGCGATCCTCGTGAACATCTTCGGCGGCATCATGCGCTGCGACGTGATCGCGGAAGGCGTGATCGCCGGTTCGAAGGCCGTGAACCTGAACGTGCCGCTCGTCGTGCGCATGAAGGGCACGAACGAAGACCTCGGCAAGAAGATGCTGGCCGATTCGGGCCTGCCGATCATCTCGGCCGACAGCATGGAAGAGGCTGCGCAGAAGGTCGTCGCGGCTGCCGCAGGCAAGTAAAGAAGCGCCCCCAGACCTGGCGCTATGCGCCAGGCCCCCGGGGGGTCAAGAAAACTTGGGGCGGCCCGGCGTTTTCTTGGCGCGCTAATGAACACGTATGGCGGCGCGGTTTGCACGCGACGCCGATCGAACAGAGGTCAAAATACATGTCGATTCTGATCAACAAGGACACGAAGGTCATCACGCAGGGCATTACCGGCAAAACCGGTCAGTTCCATACGCGCGCCTGCCGTGAATACGCAAACGGCCGCGAAGCATTCGTCGCGGGCGTGAACCCGAAGAAGGCCGGCGAAGATTTCGAAGGCATTCCGATCTACGCGAGCGTCAAGGAAGCGAAGGCGGAAACCGGCGCGACCGTGTCGGTCATCTACGTTCCGCCGGCAGGCGCAGCCGCTGCGATCTGGGAAGCGGTCGAGGCCGATCTGGATCTCGCGATCTGCATCACGGAAGGCATTCCCGTGCGTGACATGATCGAAGTGAAGGACCGCATGCGTCGCGAAGGCCGCAAGACGCTGCTGCTCGGGCCGAACTGCCCGGGCACGATCACGCCGGACGAACTGAAGATCGGCATCATGCCGGGCCACATCCACCGCAAGGGCCGCATCGGCGTCGTGTCGCGTTCGGGCACGCTGACGTATGAAGCGGTCGCCCAACTGACGGCACTCGGCCTCGGCCAGTCGTCGGCAGTCGGTATCGGCGGCGACCCGATCAACGGTCTAAAGCACATCGACGTGATGAAGATGTTCAACGACGATCCGGATACGGATGCGGTCGTGATGATCGGCGAAATCGGCGGTCCGGACGAAGCCAACGCCGCCGAATGGATCAAGGACAACATGAAGAAGCCGGTCGTCGGCTTCATCGCCGGCGTCACGGCGCCTCCGGGCAAGCGCATGGGCCACGCCGGCGCGCTGATCTCGGGCGGTGCGGATACGGCCGAAGCGAAGCTGGAAATCATGGAAGCGTGCGGCATCACCGTCACGCGCAACCCGTCGGAAATGGGCCGCCTGCTGAAGAAGGCGCTGTAATTGTTTCCACTGGGCTCGTCCTGTAAAAAACGCCGGCTTTGCCGGCGTTTTTTGTTATGCTCGCGCAATGAATTCGTAAGCACCGGGCATGCGTCCTGCATGTGCCGGCGATGAACCGGGTCGCCCGCGAGGCGGCCGCCGTCCTTTCCTCACCGCCATGCTCGAATTCCTGACCTCGCTGCACTGGGGCGCCATTCTCCAGATCGTCATCATCGATATCCTGCTCGGCGGCGACAACGCGGTCGTGATCGCGCTTGCGTGCCGCAACCTGCCGGCGAACCAGCGGCTGCGCGGCGTCGTCTGGGGCACCGCGGGGGCGATCCTGCTACGTGTCGCGCTGATCACGTTCGCGGTCGCGCTGCTCGACGTGCCGTTCCTGAAGCTCGGCGGCGGGTTGCTGCTGTTGTGGATCGGCATCAAGCTGATGGCGCCGGCCGCCGACGCGCACGACGACATCAAGCCGGCCGACCGGCTGTGGGACGCCGTCAAGACGATCGTGATCGCCGATGCGGTCATGAGCCTCGACAACGTGATCGCGATCGCCGGCGCGGCCGAGCAGGCCGATCCGTCGCACCGGATCGCGCTCGTGATATTCGGGCTCGTCGTCAGCGTGCCGATCATCGTATGGGGCAGCACGCTGGTGCTGAAGCTGCTCGATCGTTTCCCGGTCGTCGTGGCGTTCGGCGCCGGGCTGCTCGGCTGGATCGCGGGCGGGCTGATCGTGAACGACCCGGTCGGCGACCGCTGGCCGGTGCTCGATACGCCGTCGGTGGTATACGGCGCGAGCATCGCCGGCGCGCTGTTCGTCGTCGCGATCGGTTACGCGCTCCGGAAACGCCGCAGCGTGCCGCACGCGCATTGACGACTGACTGGCCATCCGGCCGACTGCCGGCCTCGCGGCCCGCTGGCTACGATCGAGACGCCTGCCTGTATCGGCAGGCGTTTTTCGTTTCCGGAGCCTGTCATGTTCGAAGCCTTTTCCGTTTCCCTGTTCCGTCGCGTTGCCGCCGATCTCCGGCGCGCGCGTCGGCCGTCGCCGCGCTGGCGGCCGGCCGGCTTCACGCTGATCGAACTGATGATCGTGCTGGCGATCGTCGGCGTCGTCGCGGCCTATGCGATTCCCGCGTACCAGGATTACCTCGCGCGGTCGCGCGTCGGCGAGGGGCTGGCGCTCGCGTCGTCCGCGCGGCTCGCGGTCGCCGACAATGCCGCGAGCGGCGCGAGCCTCGACGGCGGCTATAGCCCGCCTGCCGCGACCCGCAACGTCGAATCCGTCACGATCGACGGCGCGACCGGCCAGATCACGGTCGCGTTCACCGCACGCGTCGCCGCGGCCGGCGCGAATACGCTGGTGCTCGTGCCGTCTGCGCCGGACAAGGCCGATGCGCCCACCGCGCGCGTGCCGCTCAAAAAGGGGGCGATACAGGCGGGCGCGATTGCATGGGAATGCTTCGCCGCCGGCAAGGACGCGTCGTCGCTGCCGGCACCGGGAGCGGGGCCGTTGCCTGGCGCCGCCGCGACGCTGCCCGCGAAATATGCACCGGCGGAGTGCCGCGCGTAAGGCTGGCGCAGAAGGAGGGCGGCCGCGCATGCGGCCCGCCGCCCGCCGATTCGGCCGGCGCGGGCTGCGGCGCCGCGCCGGCTCGCGCAGCGACAGCCCCGCACAGAGCAGGGAAAGTTTTGTATAGTGCGCCGGTTGCTGACATCCGGTTCGCTCATGCCTTCTACTTTTTCCCGTTCGTTGTCGCTCGTTGCGCTGGCTGTCGCCCTGATCGTGCCGTACGCGATCACGAATCACACGTATCCGATCCCGACCTTCTATTCCGAGTTTTCCGCGCTGGTGCTGTATCTGCTGGTGGGCATATCCGTCGTGCTGCTTGCGCGCACCGGCCGGCCGGCCCAGCCGTTTGCCGCGCCGGCTGCGTTCGCCGCGCCGCTCGGCTTCGCGGCGGTGTTGATCGCGCAGGTCGCGCTGATCCCGCTCAAGGTGCCGTCGATGAACTGGCTGGCGGTCGGTTATCTCGCGGCCGCGCTGGTTGCAATGCAGGCCGGCTACGCGCTTGCGCGCGACGGCATGGCGGAAACCGTGTCGCGGATGATGGCCGGTGCGCTGCTCGTCGGCGGCGTGTTCGCGGTCGGTACCCAGATCGTGCAGTTGTTCCACCTCGAGTCGGCCGTGTCGCCGTTCGTCGTGGTGTACAACATCGCAGTCGACCGCCGCCCGTACGGCAACATGGCGCAGGCGAATCACCTGGCCAGCTACATCGCCTTTGCGCTCGCGGGCGCGCTGTATCTGGTGCAGACTCGCCGGCTCGCGGTGTGGGCGTGGCTCGCGCTGTCGCTCGTGCTGTCGGTCGGTCTCGCGCTGACGGTGTCGCGCGGGCCGTGGCTGCAGGTCGCGGTGATGGTCGTCGCGGGCTTCTGGATGGCGTGGGTCGAATCGCGCCGCACACCGGGCAATGCGCGTGCGTGGCTGATACCGGTCGTGCTCGCCGTCGCGTTCGTCGCGGTGAACGTCGCGGTGCGCTGGGCCAACGTGCACTACCACCTGAATCTCGCGGAGTCGGCAGCCGACCGGATG
>NZ_LPDI01000002.1:0-1605 GCF_001528895.1 Burkholderia sp. MSMB1078WGS
AGCACGGGGAGCTATTCGCGACCAAGGCGTCATATAGATTTATGCAGCCAACATCGACATTACGATTCGGAGTTGTCGAAAATTGGGGCGACCAAACGTTGCCGCAATTCCCGGAAATATATTATCTAGAATCGACCTGATTTAAATTTTCGCGTCTGCCGGAATAATCCGGGTGATTTCTTCCGTATTTGTTATGCGCAAAAACAAATTCTCCGCTTGCAATTGCAGATAGAGTTGACAAGTCGAGAGCCAAGCAATATCCGGCAATAATTTCTGCAAGCCGATTTGCGGAATTATCTCCAGTGCAACCCATCAACTCCAAGAATTTTCGTTGTTTTGGCAATCCAGTGCCACCACCTACCGTTCCAACAATTAGGCTCGGCAGGACAGCGGTCGCTTGGATAGCGGCTCCGTTCTCACATAGATGAATATTCATCAAACCGAGAGACGACTCGTGCGAACAGGCAATATCTTGCCCCGTTGCCGTAAATATGGCTGCAACTGCGTTTGCGAAATTTATATTCACTCCTACCATGCCGGCAGCCGCTGCTCCCAGTGACAGCTTTTGATAGGCATCACAAAGCTGTGCTGGCGTCACGTGAAGAATGCGTTTAGTGACTGGTTCGGAAAGTCTGCATTCTGCGATGACACGCTTACCACGCCCACCAATAAGTGATTGAAAACTAACTTTCTTGTCACTTGAAACATTTCCCTCAATAAGCCAATTGACAGGAAGTAACCCTTGTTCTCGCTCAAGCTGGTTCAGTATCCACTGGCAGCATGTCCAAGTGCAAGATGTCGTCATGTTCTGACCGGCTGCGTCACCCGTCTTGAAGATGAACGCCACATGAAGGTAACGTCCCAAAATGCTGGGCTGGATTTGCTTGAGATACGCATGCTTGGACACAGCCGCCGTCTGCGCTTGTATCGCTTCGAAATGCGATTCAATCCAGTTTGCGACGAGTACGGCCTCTTCTACGCTCGAGTACTCAAATACCGGAACGCGCATCATTTGATCGCTGACAACGCGGACTTTGACGCCGCCGCACAAGTTGATTGCGGCAGCACCACGACTTGCGGAGGCGACAAGTGCCCCTTCCGTTGTCGCGAATGGCGCATATATTGTTCCTCGCGCGTGTTGACCAGCCATCAAGAGTGGGCCCGCCGCACCAACAGGTACTTCAACGGATCCGATCAGCGCTTCGATGTTGTGGCAAACTGCTTCGGCAGAAAAACCTATCTCCGCCACTGGGCCCAGATCGTATCCGGAGGATTCTTGAAGAACCGCTAAGCGCGCCTGACGCGCTTCCTCTGTATGCAATGTCTTCCCCGGCATTCTCAGACGTCGAAACGGGACTTCGCTTTGCGTTACGGGCACGTCATTCCTTTCAATCGCCAAGTTTTTTTTCATTTCCGTTTCTCTCCGTTTGTCTTTTGGTAAACGAATTCGGCCAATCGAGTGTAACGACTACTGTCACGTAATTTATATTTGGAATTATTGTGGCATAAAAATAATCATCATAGAATAGGGAACTTGAGAATTCGGACAATATTGCATGCTCGCGAGCGAAAAAGACCGCCTTGTAAGCGTTTCGGGATGCCGCC
>NZ_LPDI01000003.1:0-174051 GCF_001528895.1 Burkholderia sp. MSMB1078WGS
ACCGCCCGGTGCGGACCCGCATGCCGGGTGGTGTGGGAGGGGATCGGTCAGACTCTCTGACCGCCCCTATCCCGATCCGCCGTTTTCGTCCGTTTTTTGCGGGCCGGATCGTATCGTCCGGTCGTGCTATTTCACCCGTACGCCGCGATTCGATGTCAGAGTATCGTCAGCGGAGCGCGGCATCATCCGCGGTGAGGCCGGCCGTCGCGATTGTTGCGGCGGCGGGCGCGGTGCGCGCGCGGGCCGATCGGACAAAAACGGACGGAGACATCGATGGCAGCAGACCTTGGCAAGGGGGCGCTGATCGCGCCCGAAAACGGACTGTCCTACGTGCGCGGCGCAACCGACGTGCCGCTATCCGAAGCGACGATCAGCCGGTTCCTGCTCGACACGGCGGGGCGCTTTCCCGACCGTCCGGCCGTCGTGTTCCGCGAGCAGCAGGTGCGCTGGACCTGGCGCGAGTTCGCGGACGAAGTCGACGTGCTGGCCGCCGGGCTCGCGGCGCTCGGGATCGTGAAGGGCGACTGCGTCGGCATCTGGTCGCCGAACCGCAGCGAATGGCTGCTCACGCAGTTCGCGACCGCGCGGATCGGCGCCGTGCTCGTCAACATCAATCCGGCCTACCGGCTGTCGGAACTCGAATACGCGCTGAACAAGGTCGGCTGCAAGGCCGTGATCTCGGCCGAGCGCTTCAAGACGTCCGCGTACGTCGAGATGCTGCAGACGATCGCGCCGGAGCTCGCGACCGCGACACCGGGCGACCTGCACGCGGCGCGCGTGCCGAGCCTGCGCACGATCGTGTCGATGGGCGAGGTGGCGCCCGCCGGCATGTTCCGCTTCGCGGACGTGATGGCGCGCGGCCGCCAGGCCGTCGATCCGGCGCTGCTCGATGCGATCGGCGCGACGCTCGCGGCCAACGATCCGATCAATATCCAGTTCACGAGCGGCACGACCGGCAGCCCGAAGGGCGCGACGCTCACGCACCGCAACGTCGTCAACAACGCGCGCTCGATCGCGATGGCGATGCGTTTCACCGAACAGGATTCGCTCTGCATCCCGGTGCCGCTCTATCACTGCTTCGGGATGGTGCTGGCCGTGCTCGCGTGCGTGTCGAAGGGCGCCGCGATGGTGTTCCCCGGCGAAGCGTTCGACCCGGTCGCGACGCTCGCGGCGGTGGCCGAGGAACGGTGCACCGCACTGCACGGCGTGCCGACGATGTTCATCGCGGAGCTCGATCATCCGGAGTTCGCGAAATTCGACCTGTCGACGCTGCGTACCGGGATCATGGCCGGCTCGCCGTGCCCGATCGAGACGATGAAGCGGGTCGTGTCGCAGATGCATCTTTCCGAAATCACGATCGCGTACGGGATGACGGAGACGAGCCCCGTGTCGTTCCAGAGCTCGACCGACGATCCGCTGGAAAAGCGCACGACGACGGTCGGCCGCATCCAGCCGCATCTCGAAGTGAAGATCGTCGATCCGGCTGGCGACATCGTGCCGGTCGGCGCGACGGGCGAGCTGTGCACGAAAGGTTATTCGGTGATGCTCGGTTACTGGGACGACGATGCGAAGACGCGCGAGGTGCTGGTCGACGGCTGGATGCATACGGGCGACCTCGCGACGCTCGACGAGGACGGCTACTGCAACATCGTCGGCCGCCTGAAGGACATGGTGATTCGCGGCGGCGAGAACGTCTATCCGCGCGAGATCGAGGAATTCCTGTTCCGGCATCCGAAGATCCAGAGCGCGCAGGTGTTCGGCGTGCCCGATCCGAAGTACGGCGAGGAGCTGTGCGCGTGGATCGTGCTGCGCGCGGGCGAGCAGATGACCGAGGACGACGTGCGCGCGTTCTGCAACGGGCAGATCGCGCACTACAAGATTCCGCGCTATATCCGCTTCGTCGACGAACTGCCGATGACGGTGACGGGCAAGGTGCAGAAGTTCGTGATGCGCGAGCGGATGATCGAGGAGCTGAAGCTCGACGTGCAGAAGACCGCGTGAAGCAAGACGATACGGGAAAATGCGGAGAAAACATGGCGGCCTGCGGGCCGCCCGGTGCAGGTCGCTACGTTTTCGATGGACGAAAAAAAGCGGGCTTATTAGCCCGCTAAAAACCACACGCTACGGGGTTAGCGCGAGGAGACCAAAGATGAAACCGGATCCGGCGGGGGGCCGGAAACGACTCCAACAGGGATGCCCCTCGGAAGGGCTTCGGTACGTGACCGACTGGCTCGCAGCGCTTCGCGTCCGCTCACACTTGGCACACGAGACCGCATCCGTGTTGAAACCGTTGAGGCCATTGTGGGCGAATTAATGACCCGTCGCGGTAACAAAGTGTTTCAGGTTGTAACGCCCGCCAGATAAGGCTTTCCGGGATTTTTTGCTGTTTTCGGGGTCCTGAAAAAGGTCATTTTTACCCATATTTTCCATCGCGTTTTCAAGGTATGCGCGCGATGCGTTTTTCACGCGTATCGGGCGCGACGAATTGCCGATTTTCACGCGAGAAAGTGCATGGCGCGATCGATACCGCGCATGACGATTCATTCGTCAGAAAGATTTTGAAACGTGATCGGAATGCGCGAAAGTCGGCCGTTCGGCCAATCCCGCGAATGCTGCGCCGACGGCGAGCGCCGCGGCGCGAAGGGAAGATGTAACGGCGGCACGCCGGCGCCGCTCCTGGCGAGAGGTCGGCGCCCGGCGGCCGCGGGGTCGATGCCCGTGACCGGCCGCCGTGGCGCGGGCGCGCCTACTTCAGCCACTTGTCCGAAATCGCCTGATATTCACCGGTGGACAGCGCAAGATGCAGCCACTGGTCGACGTACTGCTGGAACACGACGTCGCCGCGCGGCACCATGTACGCCTTCTCGCCGAACTGGAACGGCTTGTCCGGATGCACCGAGCAAAGGCCCGGATTCAGTTTTTGCTGCAACAGCGTCTCGGATGCATCCGTCACCATCACGTCGGCCTTGCCCGCGAGGATCTGCTTGAAGATCGTCACGTTGTCCGGATACACGGCGAGGTTCGCATGCGTGAAGAACTGCTTCGCGAAGCGCTCGTTGGTGCCGCCCGGATTCACGATCACGCGCGTCTCGGGCCGGTCGATCTGCGCGACGGTCTGGTACTTGTCGGCATCCGCGCAGCGCACGATCGGCGTCTTGCCGTCGACCACGTACGGCTGCGTGAAGAACACGCGCTTCTGGCGCTCGAGCGTCGTCGACACGCCGCCCACCGCGATGTCGCACTTCGCGACGAAGTCGTTGGTGAGGTTCGACCAGCTCGTCTTCACGTAGTCGGTCTTCACGCCGAGCGATTTCGCGAGCGATTCCGCCATGTCGATGTCGATGCCCTCGAAGCGGCCGTCCGCGCGGTAGTACGAATACGGCTTGTAGTCGCCCGTCGTGCACACGCGCAGCGCGCCGCGCGCGAGCACGTCGTCGAGCCGCGTGCCGGCGGCCGGCCCAGTCGTGGCGGTGCCGGCCGCGGTCTGCGCGTGCGCGGCGGTGCAGCACAGCAATGCGGTCGCTGCGAGCGTGGCGAATGTCTTCATCGGTCTCCTCCTTGGTTCGGTTCGATATCAGCGTCCGATCATAGCGGAGCCATCGCGCGCGTCATATGGCCGCCATCGCGTCGGCATGCGCAGTCCGATCGCGGCTGTCCGGTAAAATGCCGCTTTGCCTTCGCATCGTCGCTCCTACCGTGGCCCATAACCTGCTCAACGACACCTTCCTGCGTGCGCTTCTGCGCGAGCCGACCGACTACACGCCGATCTGGCTGATGCGCCAGGCCGGCCGCTACCTGCCCGAATACAACGCGACGCGCGCGCGCGCCGGCAGCTTCCTCGGCCTCGCGAAGCATCCCGACTACGCGACCGAAGTGACGCTGCAGCCGCTCGAGCGCTTCCCGCTCGACGCCGCGATCCTGTTCTCGGACATCCTGACGATTCCTGACGCGATGGGGCTCGGCCTCGACTTCCAGGTCGGCGAAGGGCCGAAGTTCGCGCATCCGGTGCGCACCGAGGCCGACGTCGCGAAGCTCGCGGTGCCGGACATCGAGGAGACGCTCGGCTACGTGACGGGCGCCGTGCGCGAGATCCGTCGCGCGCTCACCGACGGCCAGGGCCGTCAGCGCGTGCCGCTGATCGGCTTCTCGGGCAGCCCGTGGACGCTCGCGTGCTACATGGTCGAAGGCGGCGGCTCGGACGATTTCCGCACGGTGAAGTCGATGGCGTATTCGCGCCCCGACCTGATGCACCGGATCCTCGACGTGAACGCGCAGGCGGTGGCCGCGTACCTGAACGCGCAGATCGATGCGGGCGCGCAGGCCGTGATGATCTTCGATACGTGGGGCGGCGCGCTGGCCGACGGCGCGTACCAGCGCTTCTCGCTCGATTACATCCGCCGCGTGGTGTCGCAGCTCAAGCGCGAACACGACGGCGAGCGCGTGCCGGTGATCACGTTCACGAAGGGCGGCGGGCTGTGGCTCGAGGAGATCGCGGCGACCGGCGTCGACGCGGTCGGGCTCGACTGGACGGTCAACCTCGGTGCCGCGCGCGAGCGCGTCGCGGGGCGAGTGGCGCTGCAGGGCAACCTCGACCCGACGATCCTGTTTGCACCGCCGGCCGCGGTGCGCGAACAGGCGCGCGCGGTGCTCGACAGCTACGGCAACCATCCGGGCCACGTGTTCAACCTCGGGCACGGTATTTCGCAATTCACGTCGCCCGATCACGTCGCCGAACTCGTCGACGAAGTGCATACCCACAGCCGCGCGATCCGTAGCGGAGCGGCGGACTGAATGCAAGCGCCGTCATGCTGCGCCGCGCAATGACGGCGTTTCGTCGTTGAAACTAAACAGGACGCAACCCCGCTCCCGTCGCCGATTCGGTGCTTGTCAAGACTTGACTTATACACATTTTCCACGTTGCACCGCGGTAGAGCCCCGTATCGGTCAATTTGTCTCGCTATTGTTCGGTGATTTGAATAGCAGCCTTATGGAATAAGGCTTCGCGGGGGCCAGCGACAAACGGTGAAAAACAGCGGAAAGCACGGCCCCGCGCGCGTTGCGGCCGTTGAGCGGCGAGTTCTCAACAAAGTTATCCACAGGCTGGGCAGGGTATACGGCGATTCCTAATGCGAATCCAAAACTTAGCGCCGAATCTGAAGTTTTACTTTAAGTTCGCCACCGCGACGTGGGCGCGGGTGCAAGCCGTCCGTCCGCTACGTGTCGCCGCTGCCGGAGCGTGTCGATGAGCGGCGTCTACCTGCGCGTGGCGCTCGACCATCCGCTCGCGACCCTGTTCGACTACCGCTGCGACGCGCAGCCGGCGCCCGCGCCCGGCACGCTCGTGCAGGTGCCGTTCGGCAAGCGGCAGGCCGTCGGGCTCGTCTGCGAAGTCGCCACTCACACCGATGTGCCGCCGTCGCGGCTGCGCGCGGTCGAGGCGGTCTGCGCCGATCTGCCGCCGCTGTCGGCGGACTGGCTCGCGCTCGTGTCGTTCGCGGCCGACTACTATCAGCGCGGGCGCGGCGAAGTCGCGTTGCCGGCGCTGCCGCAGGCGCTGCGCGACGCAGGGCGCTGGGGCCGGCTGCTCGCGCCGGAAGTGCGCTACCGGCCGACCGAAGCCGGCCGCGCGGCGCTGCCCGATGCGTTGCCCGCGCGCGGCGCCGCGCTGCGCCGGCTCGCGCAGGCGTTGGTCGATACCGGCTCGCTGGCACTGCCCGACGCGCGCACGCTGCATCCGAAGGCGGCCGCGACGCTCGACGACTGGGCGGCGCGCGGCTGGGTGGACGTCGAGGAGATCGGCTGGGCCGATGCGCCTGTGGCCAAACCTGTGGATAACCTGTCGACAAGCGGTGGACGGGCTGTGCCGCCGGCGTTGACGGACCAGCAGGCCGAGGCGCTCGACGCGCTCCGCGCCGCGCAGGGCTTCGCGCCGTTCCTGCTGCACGGTGTGACGGGCAGCGGCAAGACCGAGGTCTATCTGCATGCGCTCGCGTCGCTGCTCGACGCGCGGCCGGACGCACAGGCGCTCGTGCTCGTGCCGGAAATCAACCTGACGCCGCAGTTCGAGGCCGCGTTTCGCGCACGCTTCGCGGGCGCGCTCGCCGACGACGCGATCGTCACGCTGCACAGCGGGCTCGCCGAAGGCGAGCGGGCGCGCAACTGGCTCGCCGCCCACACGGGCCGCGCGCGGATCGTGCTCGGCACGCGCCTCGCGGTGCTCGCGTCGATGCCGACGCTCGCGCTGATCGTCGTCGACGAGGAGCACGAGCCCGCGTACAAGCAGCAGGAAGGGCTGCGCTATTCGGCGCGCGATCTGGCCGTGTGGCGCGCGAAACAGCTCGGCATCACGGTCGTGCTCGGCTCGGCCACGCCGTCGCTCGAAAGCTGGTGGCAGGCCGAGCAGGGGCGCTACACGCGGCTCACGTTGTCGCGCCGCGCGGTGGCCGACGCGGCGCTGCCGACCGTGCGGCTGATCGATCTCGAAGAAGAGCGGCGGCGCGGGCGCGCGTCGATGGGCGGCCTGTCGGGGCCGCTCGTCGCGGCGCTGAAGGCGCGGCTCGAACGCGGCGAACAGAGCCTCGTGTTCCTGAACCGGCGCGGGTACGCGCCGCAGCTCGCGTGCGACGCATGCGGATGGGTGGCCGGCTGCCCGCGCTGCAGCGCGTACGTCGTGCTGCACAAGCCCGAGCACGCGCTGCGCTGTCATCACTGCGGCTGGGAAGCGCGGATTCCGCGGTCGTGCCCGGAGTGCGGGAACGTCGACATCGCGCCCCTCGGGCGCGGCACGCAGCGCATCGAGGAGACGCTCGCCGAGGCCGTGCCGGGCGCGCGGATTCTGCGGATCGACGCGGACAGCACGCGCCGCAAGGGCAGCGCGCAGGCGCTTTTTTCCGACGTGCACGCGGGCGAGGTCGATATCCTGGTCGGCACGCAGATGATCGCGAAGGGGCACGATTTCCAGCGCGTATCGCTCGTCGGCGTGCTCAATGCCGATACCGCGCTGTTCTCGCACGACTTCCGCGCGAGCGAGCGGCTGTTCGCGCAGCTGATGCAGGTGAGCGGCCGCGCGGGGCGCGCCGGGCTGCCGGGCGAGGTGTTGGTGCAGACGCGCTATCCGCGTCACGCGCTGTACCACGCGCTCGGGCGGCAGGACTACGTGGGCTTCGCGAATTCGACGCTCGGCGAGCGTCGGGACGCGCACTTGCCGCCGTTCGTCTACCAGGCACTGCTGCGCGCCGAAGGGCGCACGCTCGACGCGGCGCTCGCGTTCCTGCTGCAGGCCGCGGCCGCGTTGCCGGGGCTGCCGGGCGCCGATCGCGTGACCGTGTACGACGCGGTGCCGATGACGATCGTGAAGGTTGCGAACGTCCACCGCGCGCAGTTGCTGCTCGAAAGCGCGTCGCGGGCGGCGCTGCAGCATGCGCTGCGCGCGTGGCAGCCGGCGCTGCGCGCGCTGAAGGGCGTGCTGCGGTGGAGCGTCGAGGTCGATCCGCTCGATATCTGAACGGCATCCACGCGGCCGTCGCGCGGGCCGCGGCCGAATGCCGGTAACCCGGGCCGCCGGGCGGCCCCGAATCGTCGTCTCCCGTCGCTTGGCTCGACGCCGGGCCGGCACCGCACCCTGTCACCCCAGTGCAACCCGTTTTCGGCCGCTCTCGCGCAGGCCGACGGTTGCACACGCCCGTCGAATTTGCCCGATCAGGGAAAACACCGATCCCGAGACCACGGGCAACCCCTAGGTTGCAACTGCATAAGTGTCTGATTATATTGACTAACTCATGGGTGCAACCTATCTCTCAATTTGGTTGCACCTTTTTATTGCGTGCCGTAGGATTTCGCGCATCCTCTTACACCACACAGCCGGGCTCGCACCGGCGCACGAACCCACCATGGCAAGCACGACTCTCGGCGTCAAAGTCGACGATCTTCTCCGCTCGCGCCTCAAGGACGCCGCCGCGCGTCTCGAGCGCACTCCCCACTGGCTGATCAAGCAGGCGATCTTCGCGTATCTCGAGCGGATCGAGCACGGCCAGTTGCCGCCCGAGCTGTCGGGCCACAGCGGGGTGACGGAGCTCGCCGACGGGCAGGCCGCGGACGGCGACGACGACAACTCGCCGCATCCGTTCCTCGAGTTCGCGCAAAACGTGCAGCCGCAATCGGTGCTGCGCGCGGCGATCACGGCCGCGTACCGCCGTCCGGAACCGGAATGCGTGCCGTTCCTGCTCGGCCAGGCGCGTCTGCCCGCGAACCTGCAGGCGGACGTGCAGGCGCTCGCGACGAAGCTGGTCGAGGCGCTGCGCGAGAAGAGCTCGGGCGGCGGCGTCGAAGGGCTGATCCACGAGTTCTCGCTGTCGAGCCAGGAAGGCGTCGCGCTGATGTGCCTCGCCGAAGCGCTGCTGCGCATTCCCGATCGCGCGACGCGCGACGCGCTGATCCGCGACAAGATCAGCAAGGGGGACTGGCGTTCGCACGTCGGCCACGCGCCGTCGCTGTTCGTGAACGCGGCGACCTGGGGGCTGATGATCACCGGCAAGCTCGTGACGACCAACAGCGAAGCGGGCCTGTCGTCGGCGCTCACGCGCCTGATCGGTCGCGGCGGCGAGCCGCTGATCCGCAAGGGCGTCGACATGGCGATGCGTCTGATGGGCGAACAGTTCGTCACCGGCGAAACGATTTCCGAGGCGCTCGCGAACAGCCGCAAGTACGAAGCGCGCGGCTTCCGCTATTCGTACGACATGCTCGGCGAAGCGGCGACGACCGAAGAGGATGCGCAGCGCTACTACGCGTCGTACGAACAGGCGATCCATGCGATCGGCAAGGCGGCCGGCGGCCGCGGCATCTACGAAGGCCCGGGCATCTCGATCAAGCTGTCGGCGCTGCACGCGCGCTACTCGCGCTCGCAGCAGGACCGCACGATGAGCGAGCTGCTGCCGCGCGTGCGCGCGCTCGCGCTGCTCGCGCGCCGCTACGACATCGGCCTGAACATCGACGCGGAAGAGGCCGACCGCCTCGAACTGTCGCTCGACCTGCTCGAGGCGCTCTGCTTCGATCCGGAGCTCGCTGGCTGGAACGGCATCGGCTTCGTCGTGCAGGGCTACCAGAAGCGCTGCCCGTTCGTGATCGACTACCTGATCGACCTCGCGCGCCGCAGCCGTCACCGCCTGATGATCCGCCTCGTGAAGGGCGCGTACTGGGATACCGAAATCAAGCGGGCGCAGGTGGACGGCCTCGAAGGCTATCCGGTCTACACGCGCAAGATCTACACCGACGTGTCGTACCTCGCGTGCGCGAAGAAGCTGCTCGCAGCGCCGGACGCCGTATATCCGCAGTTCGCGACGCACAACGCGTACACGCTGGCCGCGATCTATCACCTGGCCGGCCAGAACTACTACCCGGGCCAGTACGAATTCCAGTGCCTGCACGGGATGGGCGAGCCGCTGTACGAGGAAGTCACGGGCCGCGACAAGCTGAACCGTCCGTGCCGGGTGTACGCACCGGTCGGCACGCACGAGACGCTGCTCGCGTATCTGGTACGCCGTCTGCTGGAAAACGGCGCGAACACGTCGTTCGTGAACCGCATCGCCGACAAGACGGTATCGGTGAAGGAGCTGGTCGCCGATCCGGTCGACGAGGCATCGAAGGTCGTGCCGCTCGGCGCGCCGCACGCGAAGATCCCGCTGCCGCGCAATCTGTATGGCGACGAGCGTCCCAACTCGATGGGCCTCGACCTGTCGAACGAACACCGTCTCGCGTCGCTGTCGTCCGCGCTGCTCGCGAGCGCGCACCATCCGTGGCGCGCGGCGCCGATGCTCGCCGACGACGCGCTCGCCGACGCACCGGCGCGCGACGTGCGCAACCCGGCCGACCTGCGCGACGTGGTCGGCACGGTCAGCGAAGCGACGGCCGAACACGTGAGCGCGGCGCTCGCGCACGCGGTGGCCGCCGCGCCGATCTGGCAGGCGACGCCGGTCGACGCGCGCGCCGATTGCCTGGTGCGCGCGGCCGATCTGCTCGAAGCGCAGATGCACACGCTGATGGGCCTGATCGTGCGCGAAGCCGGCAAATCGCTGCCGAACGCGATCGCCGAGATCCGCGAGGCGGTCGACTTCCTGCGCTACTACGCGGCGCAGATCCGCGGCGAATTCTCGAACGACACGCACCGTCCGCTCGGCCCCGTGGTTTGCATCAGCCCGTGGAACTTCCCGCTCGCGATCTTCATGGGCCAGGTAGCCGCGGCGCTCGCCGCCGGCAACACGGTGCTCGCGAAGCCGGCCGAACAGACGCCGCTGATCGCCGCGCAAGCCGTGCGACTGCTGCGCGAGGCCGGGGTGCCGGCCGGTGCGGTGCAGTTGCTGCCGGGCACGGGCGAAACCGTCGGCGCGGCGCTGGTCGCCGATCCGCGTACGCGTGCGGTGATGTTCACGGGATCGACCGAAGTCGCGCGCCTGATCAACAAGACGCTCGCCGCGCGCCTCGACCCGGACGGCAAGCCGATCCCGCTGATCGCCGAAACGGGCGGCCAGAACGCGATGATCGTCGACTCGTCGGCGCTCGCGGAGCAGGTCGTCGCGGACGTGATGCAGTCGTCGTTCGACTCGGCCGGTCAACGGTGTTCGGCGCTGCGCGTTCTGTGTCTGCAGGACGACGTCGCGGACCGCACGCTGACGATGCTCAAGGGCGCGATGCACGAGCTGGCGCTCGGCAACCCCGACCGGCTGTCGACCGACGTCGGCCCGGTGATCGACGCCGAAGCGAAGCAGACGATCGACGCGCACGTCGCGGCGATGAAGGACAAGGGCCACGCGGTCACGCAACTGCCGATGCCCGATGCCTGCGCGCACGGCACGTTCGTGCCGCCGACGCTGATCGAGATCGGCAGCATCGACGAGTTGAAGCGCGAAGTGTTCGGCCCCGTGCTGCACGTGGTGCGCTACCGCCGCAACCAGCTCGACAAGCTGCTCGAGCAGATCCGCGCGACCGGCTACGGGCTCACGCTCGGTATCCACACGCGGATCGACGAGACGATCGCGCACGTGATCTCGAATGCGCACGTGGGCAACATCTACGTGAACCGCAACGTGATCGGCGCGGTGGTCGGCGTGCAGCCGTTCGGCGGCGAGGGGCTGTCGGGCACGGGCCCGAAGGCCGGCGGCGCGCTGTACCTGCAGCGCCTGCTCGCGACGCGTCCGTCGGGCCTGCCGCGTTCGCTCGCGCAGTCGCTGATGGCGGACGGCGCGACCGAAAGCGATGCGCGCGGCAACCCGGCGGCGGCGCTCACGACGCTGCGCGACTGGCTGATCGAGCAGCGCGAGCCGGCGCTGGCCGCGCGTTGCGACGGCTATCTCGCGCAGGTGCCGGCCGGCGCGACCGCCGTGCTGACCGGCCCGACGGGCGAGCGAAACACGTATACACTCGGCCCGCGCGGCACGGTGCTGTGTGTCGCGGCCACGCCGGGCGGCGCGCGTGCGCAGTTCGCGGCGGTGCTGGCGACGGGCAACCGCGCACTGTTCGCCGGCGCGGCGGGCGAGGCGCTGGTTGCCGCGCTGCCGGCGTCGCTGAAGGCGCACGCGGCCGTGCGCAAGCAGGCCGACGCGCCGTTCGACGCGGTGCTGTTCGAAGGCGACAGCGACGAGCTGCAGACGCTCGTGAAGGACGTCGCGCAGCGGCCGGGCCCGATCGTGTCGGTGCAGGGCGTGTCGGTGGGCGCGTTCGAGAACGGCGACGCGGAGGACTACGCGCTCGAACGGCTCCTGACGGAGCGCTCGGTGAGCGTGAACACGGCCGCGGCGGGCGGCAATGCGAATTTGATGACGATCGGCTGATCATCCTTGCCGTTCGGATCAAACAAAGGAAGCGGCAAGGCGATCCCGAAGCCGCTCCATTTACCCTGGTACCAAGGAGATGCTATGCAACACACGATGAAAAAGGTGGCAGGCGCGACGTTCGTCGCGGTCATGTCGCTGGCGGGGACGGCCCATGCGGATGACGTGAAGATCGGTTACGCAGGGCCGATGACGGGCGCGCAGGCGCACTACGGCAAGGATATGCAGAACGGGATCGTGCTCGCGCTGGAAGACTTCAACGCGACGAACCCGAAGATCGGCGGCAAGGCCGTGAAGTTCGTGCTCGACACGCAGGACGACCAGGCTGACCCGCGTACGGGCACGACGGTCGCCCAGAAGCTGGTCGACGACGGCATCAAGGGCATGCTCGGCCACTTCAACTCGGGCACGACGATTCCCGCATCGCGCATCTACGCGAACGCGGGCATTCCGGAAATCGCGATGGCGACGGCGCCGGAATACACGCAGCAGGGCTACAAGACGACCTTCCGCATGATGACGTCCGACACGCAGCAGGGCTCGGTGGCCGGCACGTTCGCGTCGAAGGATCTCGGCATGAAGAAGATCGCGATCGTCGACGACCGCACGGCCTACGGCCAAGGTCTCGCCGACCAGTTCGAGAAGGCCGCGAAGGCCGGCGGCGCGACGATCGTCGACCGTGAATTCACGAACGACAAGGCAGTCGACTTCAAGGCGATTCTGACGAAGCTGAAGGCGGCGAAGCCGGACCTCGTCTACTACGGCGGCGCGGATTCGCAGGCAGCGCCGATGGTCAAGCAGATGAAGGCGCTCGGCATCACCGCACCGCTGATGAGCGGCGAAATGGTGAAGACGCCGACGTTCCTGAAGATCGCGGGTGCCGCGGCCGAAGGCACGATCGCGTCGCTGGCCGGCCTGCCGCTGGAAGAAATGCCGGGCGGCAAGGCTTACGCCGACAAGTACAAGAAGCGCTTCGGCGAAGACGTGCAGACGTACTCGCCTTACGCGTACGACGGCGCGATGGCGATGCTGAACGCGATGAAGAAGGCCGATTCGACCGATCCGGCGAAGTACCTGCCGGTGCTCGCGAAGACCGACATGGCCGGCGTCACGTCGACGCACGTCGCGTATGACGCGAAGGGCGACCTGAAGAACGGCGGCATCACGATGTACAAGGTCGAGAAGGGCGACTGGAAGCCGCTGAAGAGCATCGGCGGGAAGTAAGCAGGCTGCTGATGTTCTGATTCGCGGGTGGCGGCGAAGGCCGCTGCCCGACCGTTCAGGCACGTGAAAAAGCCACCGGGCCGTAATAACGACCCGGTGGCTTTTTTTATCGGCGCGAGCGGGGCTACTCGCCGCGCACGCGCAGCAAAAACTTCTGCAGCTTGCCGGTCGGCGTGCGCGGCAGCGCCTGCACGAACGTGAATTCGCGCGGGACCTTGTACGCGGCGAGCCGCTCGCCGCAGAACGTGCGCAGCGCATCCGCATCGGGCGCCGCGTTCGCCCGCAACACGACGTGCGCGACGACCGTCTCGCCCCAGTCCGGATGCGGGACGCCGACGACGGCCGCCTCGGCGATGTCCGGGTGCGCGCCGAGCACGTCCTCCACTTCCTTCGAATAGACGTTCTCGCCGCCGGTGACGATCATGTCCTTCAGCCGGTCGACGATGAACAGATAGCCATCCTGATCGATCCGTGCGAGGTCGCCGGTGCGATACCAGCCGTGCGGCGCGAACGCGGCGCGCGTCGCGGCCGCGTCGTCGAGATAGCCGAGCATCATGCTGTCGGCCTTGAGCCAGATCTCGCCGGTTTCGCCCGGCCGCGCATCGACGCCGTCCATCCGCACGACCCGCAGGTCGACGCCCGGGCCGCCCTGGCGGCCGATCGAGCCGGCCTTCGCGATCTGCTCGTCCGGATACAGCGTCGTGCCGGCCGGCCCGGTTTCCGTCATCCCGTACACGTGGAAGAACGCGTGGCTGCGGTACGCGTGGGCGAGCCGTTCGGCCTGCGCGGCGCCGATCGGGCCGCCGCCGTACAGCCACGCGCGCACGCTCGACAGGTCGAATGCCGCGAAGCCGTCGATCGTGTCGAGCGGCAGCGTATACGACACCGGCGCGCCGAAATACAGCGTCACGCGCTCGCGCTCGACGGTCTGCAGGAAGCGCAGCGGATGGTATTCGCGCAGCAGCACGACGGTGCCGCCCGCGTACAGCGTGCCGCCGAACCAGTTGTTCAGCGGCGACGAATGCCAGATCGGCATCGCCATCAGCGTGCGCTCGTGGCGGCCGATCCCGGTCGCGAGCGCCGCCTGCATCGCCGCGAGCGTCACCGTGCGATGACTGTGCACGCAACCCTTCGGACGGCCGGTCGTGCCGGACGTGTAGAGGATCTGCGCGATGTCGTCGTCGGCCGGCTCGATGCCCGCGAGGCCGTCCATCGTCGCGCACATCGTGTCGAAGTTCGGCACGCCGTCGAGTTCGCCCTCGGTCACGAGACGCCGCGCCGGATGCACGATGCGCTCGACCACCGGCGCGAGCGCCACGTCGAACAGCAGGGCCTTGCTGCCGCTGTGTTCGAGCACGTAGTCGACTTCCGGCGCCTGCAGCTTGTGGTTGATCGGCACGAATGCCGCGCCGAGGCGCCATGCGCCGAACATCAGGTCGACGAAGGCCGGCGTGTTGAAGCACATCGCGGCGACGCGATCGCCGGCCGCGACGCCGAGCGCGCTCAGCACGGCCGCCGCGCGGTGCGAACGCTCGCGTGCGACCGCATACGTGATCGTCGCGGATTCGTTGACGAGGAAGGGCTTGTCGGGCGTTGCGCGGGCGGCGCGGTCGAGGGCGGCGACGAGGTTCATCGAGGCTCCGGGGCGGGCGGACGACTGCGGATTCGGGTGAGCGGGCTGGGGTCAGGCCGGGTACGCGCGTTGCAGCAGCGCGGCGACGTCGATCGCATGCGGATCGAAGCCGCCCGCAACGCGGCCCCAGTCGGGCCCGGCGAGCCGCGTCGCGACGAACGCGTCGGCGACGGCCGCCGGCGCATCGCGGCGCAGCAGGCACGCCTGCGCGACGATCGCGAGCCGTTGCGCGAACACGCGGCCCGATGCTTCGAGCGTGTCGGCCGGGGCGGCGAGCATCGCGCGCAACGCGTCGAGCGCCGCGCGAATGCGCGGTTCGCCCGCACCGAGGCCGGCCAGTTCGTCGAACAGCGCGGCGGCCGCGTCGGGCTCGCGCGATACCGCGCGCAGCACGTCGAGGCACATCACGTTACCCGAGCCTTCCCAGATCGAATTGACGGGCGCCTCGCGGAAGAGGCGTGCGATCGGGCCGTCGTCGACGTAGCCGTTGCCGCCGAACACTTCCATCACCTCGCCGGTCAGCTCGACCGCGCGCTTGCAGACCCAGAATTTCGCGGCGGGCGTGACGATCCGCTTCCATGCGCGTTCGCGCGGCGAGTCGTCGCGCTCGAACGCGTCGGCGAGCCGCATCGCGAGCGACAGCGCCGCTTCGCTCTCCAGCGCGAGATCGGCGAGTACGGTACGCATCAGCGGCTGCTCGGCGAGCGCGCGGCCGAATGCGTGGCGCCGGCGCGTGTACGCGATCGCCTGCACGACGCCCTGGCGCAGCATCGCCGCGCTGCCGAGCACGCAGTTCAGTCGCGTATAGGTGGCCATCTCGATGATGGTCGGAATGCCGCGGCCTTCGTCGCCGAGCATGATCCCCCATGCATCGTTCAGCTCGATCTCGCTGCTCGAGTTGCTGCGGTTGCCGACCTTGTTCTTCAGCCGCTGGATCTCGACCGCGTTCTTCGTGCCGTCCGGCCGCCAGCGCGGCACGTAGAAGCACGAGGGGCCGCCGGCTTCGGTGCGCGCGACGACGAGGTGTGCGTCGCACATCGGCGCGGAGAAGAACCACTTGTGGCCGCGCAGCCGGTATTCGCCGCCGCGCCCGCCCGCGCCGGCCGGCGTGGCGAGCGTCGTGTTCGCGCGCACGTCGGAGCCGCCCTGTTTCTCGGTCATGCCCATGCCGAACCAGATCGCGCGCTTGTCGGCGACCGGCACGTCGCGCGGATCGTAGTCGTCGCTGTAGAGCTTGTCGCGCAGCAGGCCCCACAGCGCCGGCTCCTTCTGCAGCACGGGGATCGCGGCCTGCGTCATCGTCGCGGGGCACAGCGTGCCGGCCTCGATCTGGCCGTGCAGGTAGAAGCCGGCGGCGGTCGCGGCCCAGCGGCCGCGGCGCGCGTCGCGGAACGCGAGCGACACGAAGCCTTCGTGACGATACAGGCCGAGTAGTGCGTGCCATGCGGGATGGAAATCGACGCGGTCGATGCGTCGGCCGCGCCGGTCGAACGCGTTCAGTTCCGGCGTGTGGCGGTTCGCTTCGTCGGCGAGCCGCGCGGTATCGGCGCTGCCGAGCCACGCACCGTACGCGTCGAGCTGCGGCACGGCCCAGTCGGCGCCCGCCCGGGCGAGCGCGTCGCGCAACGCGAGATCCGTCGCGAAGAGGTTATAGTCGACGAGTTCGTCGAACTGGTTCGTGACGGCGTGAGTCGAGTCGGTCATCGCGATGGTCTCCGGTCTCATGCTTCGCGGTCGGCCGGCGTCGTGCCGCACGGAGGGCGCGTCGGCGCGGGTTCCGGCTTCCGGTGAAACGTATTCCCTGCTGAATTCAGAGTAGCAAATATGCCGCCGCGACATGTTCAGGTTCCGGCGCCGCCCGGCTCGCCGGCGGCGCAACCCGCGCCCGCGTTGCGCCGCCGGCCGCGCCAGTCGCGCGCGCAGGCGAGCTCCGACGCGCTGCAACAGGCGTTCGTTCAGCTTTTGCTCGAACGCGGCTACGCGAAGGCGACGATCCGCGAGATCGCGGCCGTCGCAGGCGTCAGCATCGGCACCTTCTACGAGTATTTCGGCGACAAGCAGAGCCTCGCGGCGCTCTGCATCCACCGCCGCGTGCTGGCGCTGGCCGACCGGCTGCGCGACACGGTGCAGCGGTTGCGCGGCGCGCCGCGGGCCGAGCTCGCCGCTGCGCTGGTCGACCTCCAGGTCGATGCGATCGCCGCCGACGCGGCGCTGTGGAGCGCGCTGTTCGTGCTGGAGCGGCAGGTGTCGCCGCTGGCCGCCTATCGCCGGCATTACGACGCCTATGTCGCGCTGTGGCGCGACGCGCTCGCCCACGCGGCCGACCCGCCGCCAGCCGTGCGGCTCGACGGGCTCGCGCGGATGGCCCATACGATCTGCTACGGCGGGCTGTCGCAGGCGTTGCTGACGCTCGGGCCGGCGCTCGATTTCGCCGCGCAACGCCGCGAACTGCGGGCCGTGCTGCTCGCGTACCTCGCGGCGGCGCACGCGTAGCGTTTCTTGGGGAAATGCCCGATCCGCATATCGGGCGCCCGGGCGGGCCTTGCCGTCGAGGGCTTATCGCCGCAGGCCATGAGAAAAATGCATGGCCGCCATGACGAACTTTCGATTGTCCATCGATATTGGCTGGGGCTAAATCATGCGGCAGATGCAGGCCCGCACATGGCGCGGCCCGCCCGAAGGACATCAGGAGGAGTCATGCGAAGCGCCACCGCGCCCCGTTCGAAACTGCCCGACGTCGGGACGACGATCTTCACGGTGATCGGCCAACTGGCTGCTCAACACGACGCGTTGAACCTGTCGCAGGGCGCCCCCAATTTCGCGCCCGATCCGGCGCTCGTCGAAGGCGTCGCGCGCGCGATGCGCGACGGCCACAACCAGTACGCGCCGATGGCCGGTGTGATCGCGCTGCGCGAGCGGCTCGCCGAGAAGACCGAGGCGCTGTACGGCGCGCGCTACGACCCGGCCACCGAGATCACGGTGATCGCGAGCGCGAGCGAAGGGCTTTATGCGGCGATCAGCGCGCTCGTGCATCCCGGCGACGAAGTCATCTATTTCGAGCCGTCGTTCGACAGCTATGCGCCGATCGTGCGGTTGCAGGGCGCGACGCCGGTCGCGATCAAGCTGTCGCCCGCGCACTTTCGCGTGAACTGGGACGAGGTGGCCGCGGCCGTCACGCCGCGCACGCGGATGATCATCGTCAACACGCCGCACAACCCGACCGCGACGGTGTTCTCCGCCGACGATCTCGAGCGGCTCGCGCAGATCACGCGCGACACGGGCATCGTGGTGCTGTCCGACGAAGTCTACGAGCACGTCGTGTTCGACGGCGCGCGGCACCAGAGCGTCGCGCGCCACCGCGAGCTGGCCGAGCGCAGCGTGATCGTGTCGTCGTTCGGCAAGTCGTTCCACGTGACCGGCTGGCGCGTCGGCCATTGCCTCGCGCCGGCCGAGCTGATGGACGAGATCCGCAAGGTGCACCAGTTCATGGTGTTCTCGGCCGACACGCCGATGCAGGTCGCGTTCGCGGAGATTCTCGCGCGGCCGGACAGCTATCTCGGCCTGTCGGCGTTCTACCAGGCCAAGCGCGACCTGCTCGCGCGCGAGCTGGCCGATTCGCGTTTCGAGCTGCTGCCGAGCGAAGGCTCGTTCTTCATGCTCGCGCGCTTTCGCCACTTCTCGGATGAAAGCGACAGCGATTTCGTGCTGCGCCTGATCCGCGACGCGCGTGTCGCGACGATTCCGCTGTCGGCGTTCTATACCGACGGCACCGACGCCGGCGTGATCCGGCTCAGTTTTTCTAAGGACGACGCGACGCTGGTCGAAGGCGCGCGGCGGCTGCGTTCGCTGTAAAAAATGGGGACGGGCATCCGGCGACGGGCATCCCGCATCGACCAGACACAGGAGATCACGATGAAGCACACGGCCACCCTGAAACTCGCGTTCGCACTCGCGTGCGCAATCGGCTCCGGCGCGGCGTTCGCCGATGCGCCGACGTTGCGTTTCGGCCTCGAAGCGCAATACCCGCCGTTCGAATCGAAGGCGCCGAACGGCGACCTGCAGGGCTTCGACATCGACGTCGGCAATGCCGTCTGCCAGACGGCGAAGCTGTCGTGCAAATGGGTCGAGACCTCGTTCGACGGGCTGATTCCGGCGCTGAAGGGCCGCAAGTTCGACGCGATCAACTCGGCGATGAACGCCACCGAGCAACGGCGCCAGGCGATCGATTTCACGACGATCATCTATCGCGTGCCGACCCAACTGATCGCGCGCACCGGCAGCGGCCTGCTGCCGACGCCGGAGTCGCTCAAGGGCAAGCGCGTGGGCGTGCTGCAGGCGTCGATCCAGGAAACCTTCGCGAAGGCGCACTGGGAGCCGGCCGGCGTCGCGGTCGTCGCATACCAGGACCAGAACCAGGCGTATGCGGATCTGGTCGCGGGCCGCCTCGACGCGACGCTCGTGCTCGCGCCGTCCGGCCAGCGCGGCTTCCTGTCGCGCCCGGACGGCAAGGGCTTCTCGTTCGTCGGGCAGCCGGTGCACGACGACAAGATTCTCGGCAGCGGCATCGCGTTCGGCCTGCGCAAGGGTGACGATGCGCTGAAGGCGAAGCTCGACGCGGCGATCGACAAACTGAAGGCGGACGGCACGGTGAAGTCGCTCGGCCTGAAGTATTTCGGCGATATCGACATTTCGACGAAGTAAGCGGGGCCGCGCACGATGCCCACCCCGAACCCGAGCGCGGCGGGCCGCGAACCGGACGGCATGCCGCAGCCGGGCGATGCCGTCGATGCCGTGCTCGCCGCCGAACTGGGCGACGCGCTCGTCACGCGCGCAGCCGATATCGATCCGCATTACTTCACCGCGTACAACGAGCCGGCCGGCGTGCGGCCGCGTGCGCTGGTGCGCCCGCGCAGCGTCGACGACGTGTCCCGCACGCTCGCGGTGTGCACGGGGCTCGGCCAGCCGGTCGTGCCGCAAGGCGGGCTGACGGGGCTCGCGCGCGGCGCGGTCGCGCTGGGCGGCGAGGTCGTGCTGTCGATGGAGCGCTTCGCCGGCATCGAAGCGCTCGACGCGGCGGCCGGCACGATTACCGTGCGCGCGGGCACGCCGCTGCAGACGGTGCAGGACGCCGCGCAAGCGGCGGGCTTCACGTTCGGCGTCGATCTCGGTGCGCGCGGCTCGTGCCAGATCGGCGGCATGCTCGCGACCAATGCGGGCGGGACGCGCGCGATCCGCTACGGGATGATGCGCGAGCAGGTGCTCGGGCTCGAGGTCGTGCTCGCGGACGGCACGGTCGTGTCGTCGATGAACCGGATGCTGAAGAACAACGCGGGCTACGACCTGAAGCAACTGTTCGTCGGCAGCGAAGGGACGCTCGGCGTCGTCACGCGCGCGGTGCTGCGGCTGCATCCGTTGCTCGCGGCGCCGGCCACGGCGCTCTGCCGCGTGCGCGACTACGATGCGGTGGTCGGGCTGTGGAACCGCGTGCGCGCGCTGCCGGAGGTCGTCAGTTTCGAGGCGATGTGGCCGTCGTTCTACGACCACGTCGCGCGTCATACGCCGGGCGTGTCGGCGCCGTTCGTCGGCGACGGCGGTTTCGCGGTGCTGATCGAATGCGCGACGAGCGCGCCGGGCGGCGATGCGCGCCATGCGCTCGAAACGGCGCTGGCCGAGGGGTTCGATGCGGCGCTCGTCGACGATGCGGTACTCGCGAGCTCCGAGCGGCAGGCGCGCGATTTGTGGACGCTGCGCGAAGGCCTTGCGATCGATGCGCTGCCCCATCTCGTCAACTTCGACGTGAGTCTGCCGACGGGCGAACTCGGCGCGTTCGCCGAACGCTGCGAGGCGGCGTTGCGGGCGCGCTGGCCGGCGCTCACGTGCCTGTTCTTCGGTCATGTCGGCGACGGCAACGTGCATATCGGCGTGTCGCTGGCCGGGATGACCGACGCGCACGCCGCTGCGATCGACGACTGCGTGTATGCGGTGGTGCGCGACATGGGCGGCTCGGTGTCGGCCGAGCACGGGATCGGCGTGCTCAAGCGGCCTTATCTCGCGCACACGCGCAGCGACGCGGAAATCGGGCTGATGCGGCGCCTGAAGGCCGCGCTGGACCCGCGCGGGATCCTGAATCCTGGCAAGGTGCTTTGACGGGGCGATTCCCGTTGCCGACGGGAAGCGGCCGGCGCGACGCGTCAGCCGTCCACCCAGCGCAGCGCGCCGATCTTCAGGTGTTCGACCACGCTGCGCGCCCAGTCGAGCTCCGCATTGAGCAGCACGAGCGCATGCTCGTTGTGCAGCAGGAACAGGCGCGGCACCTGGTCGGCCTGCGCGGTGGCGCGCAGCGCTTCCAGCCGCTCGCGCTCGGCATCGAGCCGTGCGATTCGCAGTTCGAGCTGATGGCGCGCATCTTCCGCGTCGAGCAACGGCAGGAACGCGAGGCCGGCGCCGAACGCCGGGAATTCACGCGCGGGCTCCGCGAGCAGCGTATGCAACCACGCTTGCCCGGCCGTGTGCCCGGCTTCGGTCAGCGCATACAGCGTGCGCTCCGGAAACGCGCCGTCGCGCTCGGTGTCGTGCACGGCGATCAGCCCGTCGCGCAGCAACCGGTCGATCGTCTGGTACAGGCTCGTACGCTGCCGCACGTTGACGACTTCGTCGTATCCGCGGGCCTTCAGTTGCTGCAGCATCCCGTACGGATGCATCGGCGTTTCGGTGAGCGTCGCAAGGACGGCCAGCGCGAGCGGGGACGGGCGGCTCGTAGACATGAATAGTTAAAATATATCTAGTAAAAATATAACTATTCTTAATCAGAGTATCTTGTTTGACAAGGATTTCAGCCGAGGTGCGAGCGCTTCGCGGCGGGCGCGACGGTTTCCATCGTCGCGAGGCCGTGCACGATTCCGCAATCCTCGACCGAATGCTCGCCGACGCAACGGCGGCGCAATTCGGTGAGCTGGTCGCGCAGATGCGTCAATTCCGCGAGGCGCGCATCGACGTGCCCGATGTGATCGTCGAGCAGCGAATTGATCGAATCGCAGCGATCGGCCGGCGTGTCGGTGAGTTGCAGCAGCGCACGGATTTCGTCGTGCGCCATGTCGAGCGCGCGGCAGTTGCGGATGAAGCGCAGCCGTTCGACGTGCACGTCGGTGTAGTTGCGGTAGTTCGAATCGGTGCGCTCCGCGTCCGGCATCAGCCCCTCTTTCTCGTAGAAACGGATCGTCTCGGGGGTGCAGCGGGCCGCTTTGGCCAGTTCGCCAATCTTCATGCCTTTCTCCCGTGCAAGGGTTGACCTTGTAGTGGCTTCAGGGTGTTAACTCTACACCGTCAAGCCACAAAGGAGGTTGTCATGACCGACGCCCAGCGTCCCCACGACCCGCGACACCGTCAGGCCGACGGCGCCGATGCCTGCTGCGCCGATTCGTGCGACACGCAGACGGCGACCGTTGCCGACGCGGCGCCGGCGGCCGGCGAGCGCGCGCACGGCCATGACCACGATCGCGGCCACGCGCACGCTCACGCAGCACACGGCGAGGCGGGTGACGACCACGATCACGACCATGCCGGCGACGACGAGCACGTGCACGGCGCCACGTGCTCGCACGACCCCGCCGCGCATGACCATGCCGACGACGACCACGACCACGCGGCCGGCGCATGCTGCGCGCCGGCCTCGCTGACGCTTGCGCCGCTGCCGGTCGCGCAGGCGACCGCGTCGGGCCACGTGCGCTCCGCGTTCCGGATCATGCAGATGGACTGCCCGACCGAGGAAACGCTGATCCGCAAGAAGCTCGGCGGGATGCGCGAAGTATCGGCGCTCGAATTCAACCTGATGCAGCGGATGCTGACCGTCGAGCACGTGCCCGGTGCGCAGCCGGCGATCGAAGGCGCGATCCGCACGCTCGGCATGACGCCGGAGGCCGCCACGGCCGGCGCCCCGGCGGCGCGCGCCGCCGCTGCGCCCGCGAAGCCGTGGTGGCCGCTGGCGCTCGCCGGCGTCGCCGCGCTCGCGTCCGAAGGTGCGACCTGGGCCGGGCTGCCGGTGTGGCTGTCGGCGGCGCTCGCGCTCGCCGCGGTGCTCGCGTGCGGGCTCACCACGTACAAGAAGGGCTGGATCGCGATCCGCAACGGCAACCTGAACATCAACGCGCTGATGAGCATCGCGGTGACGGGCGCGATGGCGATCGGCCAGTGGCCGGAAGCCGCGATGGTGATGGTGCTGTTCACGATCGCCGAGCTGATCGAGGCGAAGTCGCTCGACCGTGCGCGCAATGCGATCCAGGGCTTGATGCGGCTCGCGCCGGATACCGCGACCGTGCGGGAGGCCGACGGCGCGTGGCGCACGATCGAGGCCGCGCAGGTCGCGCTCGGCGCGGTCGTGCGCGTGAAGCCGGGCGAGCGGATCGGACTGGACGGCGAAGTCGTCGCGGGCCGCTCGACGGTCAACCAGGCGCCGATCACCGGCGAGAGCCTGCCCGTCGAAAAGACGACCGGCGACGCGGTGTACGCGGGCACGATCAACGAATCGGGCTCGTTCGAATACCGCGTGACGGCCGTTGCGGCCAACTCGACGCTCGCGCGGATCATCCACGCGGTCGAGGAAGCGCAGGGCGCGAAGGCGCCGACGCAGCGCTTCGTCGACCAGTTCGCGCGCGTCTACACGCCGATCGTGTTCGCGGTCGCGCTGCTGGTCGCGGTGGTGCCGCCGCTCGTGATGGGCGGCGCGTGGCACGACTGGGTCTACCGCGCGCTCGTGCTGCTCGTGATCGCGTGCCCGTGCGCGCTGGTGATCTCGACGCCGGTGACGATCGTGTCGGGCCTCGCGGCGGCCGCGCGGCGCGGGATTCTCGTGAAGGGCGGCGTCTATCTGGAAGAAGGGCGCAAGCTCGCGTGGCTCGCGCTCGACAAGACCGGCACGATCACGCACGGCAAGCCGGTGCAGACCGACTTCGACGTGCATGCGGACGGCGCCGATGCGGCGCGCGTGCGGCACCTCGGCGCGAGCCTCGCCGCGCGCTCCGATCACCCGGTGTCGCAGGCGCTCGCCGCCGCGGCCCGCGACGCCGGCACGACGGCATTCGCCGACGTGCAGGACTTCGAAGCGATCGTCGGGCGCGGCGTGCGCGGCACGATCGACGGCTCGCGCTACTGGCTCGGCAATCACCGGCTCGTCGAGGAACTCGGGCGCTGCTCGGCGGCGCTGGAGGCGAAGCTCGACGCGCTGGAGCGGCAGGGCAAGAGCGTCGTCGTGCTGGTCGACGACACGCGCGTGCTCGGCCTCTTCGCGGTGGCCGACACGATCAAGGACACGAGCCGCGACGCGATTGCCGATCTGCATGCGCTCGGCATCCGCACCGCGATGCTGACGGGCGACAACCCGCATACCGCTCAGGCGATCGCCCGGCAGGCCGGCATCGACGACGCGCGCGGCAACCAGTTGCCGGAAGACAAGCTCGCGGCGGTCGAGGAACTGTCGGCGGGCGGCGCGGGCGCGGTCGGGATGGTCGGCGACGGGATCAACGATGCGCCGGCGCTCGCGCGCGCCGACATCGGCTTCGCGATGGGCGCGATGGGTACCGACACGGCGATCGAGACGGCCGACGTCGCGTTGATGGACGACGACCTGCGCAAGATTCCCGCGTTCGTGCGGCTGTCGCGCGCGACGCACCGCGTGCTGGTGCAGAACATCGGCTTCGCGCTCGGCGTGAAGGTCGTGTTCCTCGGCCTGACGGTCGCGGGGCTCGGCACGATGTGGATGGCGGTCTTCGCCGACGCGGGCGCGAGCCTGCTCGTCGTGGCCAATGGCTTGCGGCTGCTGTCGTCCTCAGGGGCGTTCGGCAGCGCCCGGGCCGCGCGTTGAGGAGCGGGCGATGGGCTTTCTGAAACGGATTTTCGGCGGCCACGGCCACGGCCACGGCGGAAACCAGGGTGAGGGCAGCCCCGGCGGCCCCGGTAGCGGGCATCACGGCGGATATCACGGCGGGTCGCGCCCGGGCGGCCATGGCGGCCACGATGCGCGCGGCCGCGATCGCCACGGCTGGGGCTGGCAGGCGCCGGCCGATACCCGTGGCGGGCGAGGCGGCCAGGGTGGCAACATGCCGCTGAGCCAGCTCGCGTGCGCGGGCTGCGGTGCGCTCAACGAGGCAGACGCGCGCTTCTGCGCGCAGTGCGGCGCGGCGCAACGCGGCAAGGCTTGCAGCCGCTGCCATGCGGCGCTGGCGGCCGACGCGCGGTTCTGTCCCGGTTGCGGGACGCAGGCGGCTTAAGCCCCTCCGCAAGTTCGCGCCGGCCGCGCATACGCACGGGCCGGCGCGTTTCATTCGACGGCCGGCGAACGAAACGCACCGGCCCGTCGCTCAGCGCAGCGGCAGGTGAATTTCGGTGAGCAGGTCGGCCGGCGCCGTGTCCATCGGCGTATTGAGGTACAGCTCGAACGGCGGTGCATCGGCGGCTTCGCGGCCCGAGTGACGCAGCCAGTCGCCGTAGAGCCACTGGTAGGCCGTCTTCAGGTCCGCATACGGCCCCGTATGCAGCAGCACCGCGTATTCGCCGCCGGCGATCGTCACCCGCTCGACCGGCGGCGCGGGCGCCACGTCCGGCGCGCCGTCGGCCGGCATCCAGCACGCTTTCGCGCGCAACTGCGCTTCGGGCGTCGTGTCCGGATCGTCGTAGAAAATCCCGACCATTTTCGCGCCCGGGCCGATCAGCCCGTGCTGCCCGGCCCACGCGCCGATGCGTCCGAACGCGTCGCCCACTTTCATATACGCGCCGGTGTGCGTCACCGCGTAGCCGCGCAGTGCCGGCAGGCGCCGGATTTCGACCTCGTGCTTGAACATGTCTTCTTCTCCTCGCTGCAGGGGATAAATCGGCCGGTGGCTGCCGGTGCGCCGGTGCTGCGCGGGTAGCACGCCGTACACGTCGCGAAACGCCCGCGCGAACGCGTGCGTCGAACCGTAGCCCGCGCGCCGCGCGATCTCGTCGAGCGGCCGCGCGGTGCAGACCAGATCCTCGGACGCCCGCACGATCCGCATCCGCCGCACCGTCGACACGATCGACTCGCCGTACAGCGCGCGATAGACGCGCTGCCAGTGATACGGCGACAGGCACGCGATTTCCGCAAGCCGGTTCAGGTCGAGCGGGCCGTCGAGATGCGCGCCGATATACGCGTGAACGCGCGCCACGCTTGCTGCGTAGCGGACCCACGCGGGCGGCTCGGTCTTCGTTTCGGCTGGGGGCATCGGCGTGTCCGGGGCAAGAACCGACGCCACGGTAGCACGGCCCGAACGGACAAATCTTGCGGAAATGCGTAGCGGTCCGAAATCCGCTCCCTTTCTATTTCATCGAAATAGGGTCTTGCCCTGCTGCAATCTAGAACTAAAGTTAAAGACGGTGAAATCGGGTGATTGCGTCATTTTTCTCGGGTAAGTTGCTCGGACGGGGCAGCACGCTTTTTCGAAGTACGCAGGTCGTTCGTCGATGTTCAATCGCACCACCACGTTTTCGGGAGAAGAAGAAATGGATGCTTCCAGCTTCATCACGTCGCTGCAGACCACGCTGGGCGGATACCTGCCCAAGATCGCCGGCGCGATCGGCATCCTGGTGATCGGCTGGCTGATCGCCGTGGCGGTGCGGGCCGGCGCGCTGCGCCTGCTCAACGCACTGAAGGTCGATCAGCGGATCAACGAAAGTACCGGCCAGGGCGCGTGCGTCGAACGCATCATCGCCGGCGGCCTGTTCTGGCTCGTGCTGCTCGTCACCGCGGTGGGCATCTTCAACGTGCTCAACCTGTACGCGGTCTCCAATCCGTTCTCGCTGCTCGTCACGCACATCGTCAACTACCTGCCGAACCTGATCGGCGGCGCGGCGCTGACGCTGATCGCGTGGCTGATCGCGTCGCTGCTGCGCAGCCTCGCGAACCGCGCGCTGAAGGCGAGCAAGATCGACGACAAGCTGGCCGAAGGCGCCGGCATGCAGCCGATGAGCGGCTATCTCGGCGACGTGCTGTTCTGGCTCGTGATCCTGATGTTCCTGCCGGCGATCCTCGCGTCGTTCGCGCTGTCGGGCCTGCTCTCGCCGGTGCAGGGGATGGTCGACAAGCTGCTCGCGATCGTGCCGAACCTCTTCGCGGCCGCGGTGATCGGCTTCGTCGGCTGGATCGTCGCGCGCGTGCTGCGCGGCCTCGTGACGAACCTGCTGGTGGCCGCCGGCGCCGACCGCCTCACGCAAGGGATCGACAGCCCGACGCCCGTGCGCGTGTCGAGCCTGATCGGCACGATCGTCTACGTGTTCGTGTTCGTGCCGACACTGATCTCCGCGCTCGACGCGCTGAAGATCGACGCGATCTCGATTCCCGCGACCAACATGCTGAACCAGTTCCTCGGCGCGGTGCCGGACATCGTCGCGGCGATCGTGATCGTGCTCGCCACGTTCTACTTCGCGCGCTTCGTCGCGTCGCTCGCGCAGAAGCTGCTGGAAGCCGCCGGCGCGGACGGGCTGCCGGCCGTGCTCGGCGTCGAGCGCGTGTTCTCGGGCATCCTGCAGCCGTCGGTGCTGGTCGCGCGGCTGATCGTGTTCTTCGCGATGCTGTTCGCGTCGGTCGAGGCCGCGAACCGGCTCGGCTTCTCGCAGGTGCGCGACGTCGTCACGCTGTTCATCGAATTCGGCGGCCACGTGCTGATGGGCGGCGTGATCCTCGTGATCGGCGTGTGGCTCGCGGGCCTCGCGCGCCGCGTGATCGAGCAGGCCGACCGCGAGCACAGCGTGCTGTTCGCGCGCATCGCGCAATTCGCGATCCTCGGCCTCGTGTTCGCGATGGGGCTGCGCGCGATGGGCATCGCGAACGAAATCGTCCAGCTCGCGTTCGGCCTCGTGCTCGGCGCGATCGCGGTGGCGGTCGCGCTGTCGTTCGGCCTCGGCGGCCGCGAGGCGGCCGGCAAGCTGCTCGACCGCTGGTTCAACCAGCGCGGCGGCGGCCAGTAAGCACGGCCGATCCGGCCCGCGTCGCGCGGCCGGATCGGCGCGGCTACGCGCGCGGCCGGCGTTTTTCGCAAGCGAAACGTCAGCCGCGATCTTTGCCGAATTTCGATAACACGTCGTTTAATGACTCTCTAGCATCGATTCTCAGTCGCGTGGGCGTGCAGGCCCGGCGCCTTTGAGGAGAGAGTCCGATGAAAGCAGAGTCGAATGGCCGGCCCGCCGCCGGCGCCAGGTCGCCCGGCCAGCCCGCGCTGCAGCAGACGCTCGGGACCTGGCAACTGTGGGGCATCGCGGTCGGCCTCGTGATTTCCGGCGAATACTTCGGCTGGAGCTACGGCTGGGCGAGCGCCGGCACGCTGGGTTTCGTGATCACCGCGCTGTTCGTCGCGGCGATGTACACCACCTTCATCTTCAGTTTCACCGAGCTGACGACGTCGATCCCGCACGCGGGCGGCCCGTTCGCGTATGCGCGCCGCGCGTTCGGCCCGACCGGCGGCTATCTGGCCGGCGCGGCGACGCTGGTCGAGTTCGTGTTCGCGCCGCCCGCGATCGCGCTCGCGATCGGCGCGTACCTGCACGTGCAGTTTCCGGGGCTCGAACCGAAACACGCGGCGATGGGCGCGTATCTCGTGTTCATGGCGCTGAACATCGTCGGCGTGCAGATCGCCGCGACCTTCGAGCTCGTCGTCACGCTGCTCGCGATCTTCGAGCTGCTGGTGTTCATGGGCGTCGTGTCGCCGGGCTTCGCGTGGAGCAATTTCACGAAGGGCGGCTGGTCGGGCGCCGATCACTTCAGCCTGGGCGCGTTCCACGGGATGTTCGCGGCGATCCCGTTCGCGATCTGGTTCTTCCTCGCGATCGAAGGCGTCGCGATGGCCGCCGAGGAAGCGAAGAACCCGAAGCGCTCGATTCCGATCGCATACGTGGCCGGGATCCTGACCCTCGTGGCGCTCGCGATCGGCGTGATGGTGTTCGCCGGCGGCGCGGGCGACTGGACCAAGCTCGCGAACATCAACGACCCGCTGCCGCAGGCGATGAAGTACATCGTCGGCGCGAACAGCGGCTGGATGCACATGCTCGTGTGGCTCGGGCTGTTCGGGCTCGTCGCGTCGTTCCACGGGATCATCCTCGGCTATTCGCGCCAGATCTTCGCGCTGGCGCGCGAAGGCTACCTGCCGGAGTGGCTCGGGAAGGTGCATCCGCGCTTCAAGACCCCGCATCGCGCGATCCTCGCGGGCGGCGTGGTCGGCATCGCGGCGATCTACAGCGACGAGCTGATCCAGTTCGGCGGGCAGACGCTCACCGCGAACATCGTGACGATGTCGGTATTCGGTGCGATCGTGATGTATATCGTCAGCATGGCGTCGCTGTTCAAGCTGCGCCGCTCGCAGCCGAACATGGCGCGGCCGTTCCGCGCGCCGCTGTACCCGATCTTCCCGGCATTCGCGATCCTGGCGGCGCTGGTCTGCCTCGGCACGATGGTGTACTTCAACGGGCTGGTGGCGATGGTGTTCGTCGCGTTCGTCGCGCTCGGCTACGCGTACTTCCTCGCGACCCGCGCGCAGCGCGCGAGCGCGCCCGGCGACGCGCTGCTGGAGGAGTGAACGCGGTGACGACGGTGCAGGCGAACATGCAAGGCCGTTCCTGACGGCATCCGGCGCGCCCCGTCGAACGGGCGCACCGTCGGCTTTTGGCAAGGAGATTCGAACGATGTCCTATACGGAGACGATCGGTCCGCGCACGTACCGCTTCGCGGACCTGAAGACGCTGCTCGCGAAGGCGAGCCCGCTGCGTTCCGGCGATCAGCTCGCGGGCGTCGCGGCGGCGAGCGAGGAGGAGCGCGTCGCCGCGAAGATCGCGCTCGCGGGCGTGCCGCTCAAGGCGTTCCTGAACGAAGCCGTGATCCCGTATGAAGACGACGAGGTCACGCGCCTCATCATCGACGATCACGACGCGCAGGCGTTCGCGGACATCTCGCATCTCACCGTCGGCGATTTCCGCAACTGGCTGCTGTCGCCCGCCGCCGACGGCGCCGCGCTCGAACGGATCGCGCCGGGCCTCACGCCCGAGATGGTCGCGGCCGTGTCGAAGCTGATGCGCAACCAGGACCTGATCGCGGCCGCGCGCAAGCGCCGCGTGGTCACGCGCTTTCGCAACACGGTCGGGCTGGCCGGCCGGATGTCGGTGCGGCTGCAGCCGAACCACCCGACCGACGACGTGAAGGGCATCGCCGCATCGATGCTCGACGGGCTGATGTACGGCTGCGGCGACGCGATGATCGGCATCAACCCCGCGACCGACAGCCTCGCGGCGATCGTGAAGCTGCTCGAGATGATCGACGGTTTTCGCGAACGCTACGGCGTGCCGACCCAATCGTGCGTGCTCACGCACGTGACCAACACGATCGCGGCGATCGGGAAGGGCGCGCCGGTCGACCTCGTGTTCCAGTCGATCGCGGGCACCGAGAAGGCGAACGCGAGCTTCGGGATCTCGCTCGCGCTGCTCGGCGAGGCGCGCGAGGCCGCGCTGTCGCTCAGGCGCGGCACCGTCGGCGACAACCTGATGTACTTCGAGACGGGCCAGGGCAGCGCGCTGTCGGCGAACGCGCACCACGGCGTCGACCAGCAGACCTGCGAGGTGCGGGCGTATGCGGTCGCGCGCAAGTTCGAGCCGTTCCTCGTGAACACGGTGGTCGGCTTCATCGGGCCCGAATACCTGTACGACGGCAAGCAGATCATCCGCGCGGGGCTCGAGGATCACTTCTGCGGCAAGCTGCTCGGCGTGCCGATGGGCTGCGACATCTGCTACACGAACCACGCGGAAGCCGACCAGGACGACATGGATACGCTGCTGACGCTGCTGGGGGCGGCCGGCATCAACTTCATCATGGGGATTCCGGGCGCGGACGACGTGATGCTGAACTACCAGAGCACGTCGTTCCACGACCAGCTCTACGTGCGCGAGGTGCTCGGCCTGCGCCGTGCGCCCGAGTTCGAGGAATGGCTGGAGACGATGGAGATCGCCGACGCGCACGGCACGCTGCGCGCGGCGACGGCACGCGTGCCGCTGCTCGCGGGCGCGAACGACTGGATGGGGGTGTCCGCATGAGCGACGCCGTCGAGAAGAACCCGTGGGCGCAGCTGAAGTCGTTCACGAACGCGCGGATCGCGCTCGGCCGCGCGGGCAACAGCTTGCCGACCGCGCCGCTGCTGGCTTTCAACCTGTCGCATGCGCAGGCGCGCGACGCGGTGCACCAGCCGCTCGACGTGGACGCGCTGCGGCGCGAGATCGAGGCGGCCGGCCTGCTGCCGACGCTCGGCGTGCAGAGCGCCGCGCCGGACCGCGATCATTACCTGCGCCGGCCCGATCTCGGCCGCAAGCTGTCCGACGACAGCCGCGGGCTGCTGGCCGGCTACGGGGCGGCGCTCGACGATGCGCCCGATGTCGTGTTCGTGGTCGGCGACGGGCTGTCGGCGTTCGCGGCCGCGAAGCAGGCGCTGCCGCTGTTGCAGGCCGTGCGGCCGCGGCTCGACGCGGACGGCTGGCGGATCGGCCCGGTGGTGGTCGCGACGCAGGCGCGCGTCGCGCTCGGCGACGAGATCGGCGAGCTGCTGCGCGCGAAGGTGGTCGCGATGCTGATCGGCGAACGGCCCGGGCTCAGCTCGCCGGACAGCCTCGGCGTGTACCTGACGTGGGCGCCGAAGGTCGGCTGTCACGACGCGCTGCGCAACTGCATTTCGAACGTGCGGCCCGAAGGGCTGCCGCACGCGGCCGCCGCGCACAAGCTGCATTACCTGATGACGCATGCACGCCGCCTCGGGTTGACGGGCGTCGGGCTGAAGGACGACAGCGACGCGCTGCCGCCGCCGGCTGAAGCGGAGCGGATCGGCGCGACTACCTGAACAGCCGTTCGCACAGGAAATCGACGAACACGCGCAGCTTCGGCGACAACTGCCGGCTCGACGGCCACACGATCGAGAACTGCCCCGGCGCGATCCGGTAGTCGTCGAGCACGGTGACGAGCGCGCCGTGTTCGAGCGCGTCGCGCGCGAGGAAATCGGGCATGTAGCCGATGCCGAGCCCCGCGAGCACGGCGCCGCGCAGCGCCTCCATGTTGTTGCAGGTCATCGCGGTGCGCAGCGTGAGCGGCGTGCCGTCGTCGGCCGCGAGCGCCCAGTCCTGCAGCTTGCCGGTGGTCGGGAAGCAGTAGCGCACGCAATCGTGCGCGTCGAGGTCGCGCGGCGTGCGCGGCGTGCCGGCCTGCGCGAGATACGCGGGCGTCGCGCACAGCACGAACGCGAACGGGCCGAGCCGCCGCGACATCAGGCTCGAATCGGACAGCGGGCCGCTGCGGATCGCCGCGTCGAAACCGCCTTCGACGACGTCGACCATCCGGTCGTTGAAATCGAGATCGAGTTCGACGTCCGGATAGCGCTGCCGGAATTCGGGCAGCACCGGCAGCAGGAAGCGGTAGCCGATCACCGGCAGGCTCACGCGCAGCTTGCCGCGCGGGCGCTGCGCGGACGCCGTCACGGTCGCCTCCGCGTCGCGGAAATCCTCGAGGATGCGCTGGCAGCGCTCGTAGAAATGTCGCCCCTCGTCGGTGAGCGTCACGCGCCGCGTCGTGCGGTTGAACAGCCGTACGCCGAGCGACTGCTCCATTTTCGCGATGGTCTTGCCGACCGCCGACGCCGAGATGCCGAGCGCGCGGCCGGCCGCGACGAAACTCAGCGCTTCGGCGGTGCGGACGAATGCGACGATGCCGGTGAGGTTTTCCATTGAATCGAACGGCGTGCGGCGACGCACGCGGCCACGTGAATTGCGGAATTTTAGTTCGTTATATGCGGAACTTCGCGTGGTTTTTCGCGGATTGAATCGGATTTATCTTCTGTCGCTCCGATGGCGCATCCGCGCCGGCTTTTGAAGGAGCGATGATGGATCACCCTGTTTCGGCCAATTCGGCGCTGGCGGCGCGCCGGCGCGCGTGGGTGCTGGCCGCCGTCTGCATGGCCGCCGTCGCGCTGCCGCTGTCGTTTTCGGGGGGCGCGGTCGCGACGCCTGCGATCGGCCGCGACCTGCACGGCAGCCCGGTTGCGATGAACTGGATCACCAACGCGTTCATGCTCGCGTTCGGCAGCTTCCTGATGGCGTCGGGCGCGCTCGCCGACCAGTTCGGCCGCAAGCGGCTGTTCGCGATCGGCGTCGGCGGCTTCACGCTGATGTCGGTCGCGCTCGCGTTCGCGCCTTCGATGCTCGCGGTCGATCTGCTGCGCGCCGCGCAAGGGCTCGCGGCGGCCGCGGCGCTGGCCGGCGGCACGGCCGCGCTCGCGCAGGAGTTCGACGGCGCGGCGCGCACGCGTGCATTCAGCCTGCTCGGCACGACGTTCGGGATCGGCCTCGCGTTCGGGCCCGTGCTCGCCGGCGGCCTGATCGGGCATTACGGCTGGCGCGCGATCTTCGTGACGAGCGCGGTGGCCGGCGTGCTGTCGCTCGCGTTCGGGCTGCCGCGCATGCACGAGTCGCGCGATCCGCACGCGACGGGGCTCGACTGGCCCGGCACGGCCGCGTTCACGGCCGCGCTGACGCTGTTCACGTTCGGCGTGATCGAGGCGCCCGCGCGCGGCTGGTCGAGCCCGCTCGTGATCGCGCTGCTGGCCGGCGCGGCGCTCGGCGCGTGTGCATTCGTGACGATCGAGACGCGCGTCGCGCGGCCGATGCTCGACCTGTCGCTGTTCCGCATCGCGCGCTTCGTCGGCGTGCAGGTGCTGCCGGTGTCGACCTGCTGCTGCTACATCGTGCTGCTCGTCGTGCTGCCGCTGCGCTTCATCGGCATCGACGGCTTCAGCGAGATCGACGCGGGCTGGCTGATGCTCGCGATCTCCGCGCCGATGCTGGTCGTGCCGCTCGGCGCGGCGACGCTCACGCGCTGGCTGTCGGCCGGCGTGATTTCGGGGCTCGGGTTGCTGATCGCGGCGGCCGGGCTCGTATGGCTCGGCATCGCGCTGCGCGGCGGCGCGGGCCCGGCGGCGATCGCGCCGATGCTCGCGATCGGCGTCGGCGCCGGCATGCCGTGGGGGCTGATGGACGGGCTGTCGGTGAGCGTCGTGCCGAAAGAGCGCGCGGGGATGGCGACGGGCATTTTCAGCACGACGCGCGTGGCCGGCGAGGGGATCGCGCTGGCGATCGTCGGCGCGGTGCTGGCCGCGCTCGCGCACGGGGGGCTGGCGCACGCGGCAGGAACTGCCGGCACGCCGGACGCGACGCTGCGGGCCGCCGCGCGGCTTGCGACCGGCGATCTCGCGGGCGCGGCTGCCGCGTTGCCGGCCGTCGGCCGTGCGGCGTTGATCGCGAGCTACGCGCACGCGTTTGACCGGCTGCTGACCGGGCTGGCCGTCGTCACGGTGCTGTGCGCGGCGGTGGTGTTCGGGTTTCTCGGCGGACGGCCGGCCGCCGACGAAACGGGCGACGAGGCGGACGGCCGCGCGCACGCCGATACGTCGGCACGCAGCCGGGTCGAACCGGCCGGTGCGCAGACGCACGGGCGGTGACGTTGCATCGTGGCGCTTCGGCACATCGGCACATCGGCACATCGGCACTTCGGTGCTTCGGCGGTTCGGCGGTTCGGCGCTTCGGCACTTCGGCACTTCGGTGCTTCAGTGCTTCAGTGCTTCAGTGCTTCAGTGCTTCGGGCCATCGGCACGTCGGCGCATCGGCACGTCGGCGCTTCGACGCTTCGGGTCATCGGCGCTTCGGCACCTCGACATTCCAGTAGGCGTAGCCGCCGTGCCCGCATGGTCCGTCGGTCAGCGCATCACCCGCCGCGCGTCACGCCAGCACGAGCGGCGGCAGGGTTGCATCCGCGCGCGCCTGCGCGCACTCCACGTCGATCACCAGATAGCGCAACGCATCCGGCCACAGGCGCGCGTGCCGTTGCGCATCCTCGTCGAGCGTCGCGCGGCCCTGCACGAGCCAGGTCGTCTGACGCACGAAATCGACGAACAGCAGCGCGATGGCCGGATTCACAAGCAGGTTGCCGATCGTGTTGAGCAGGTTGTTGCCTGCGAAGTCGGGCAGCACCAGCGTGCGGCGGTCCGGGATATCGACGAGCGGCGCGAACGAGCCGTCGGCGCGCGGCTGGCGGCCACGGTAAGAACAGTCGGCGTTGCCGGCCGTGTCGGCGGTCGCGACGATCAGGAAAGCCTGCTCGCGGATGAATGCGATGGCGTCGTCGGTCAGGGGGCCGCGATCGGTCATGGTGTCGGTCGGCGTGTGCGCCGTGCGTGAGGATCCGCGATCCGCACGCAAGCGACATGCCATGCGGTGCGGCGCGCATTCGCGGCAACGCACCGCCGCCCACTGTGGAAATTCCGAACACCGGCCACCTCGCTGCGCAACCGCGGTGTTCAGAATCGGTACACCTGCCGTGTTGCGTGCGTGAACACCGCACGGAGCGAGCGCGCGCCGGCCGCGATCGACGTGCACCCGTTCCGTTTGGCACGCATGTTGCGTAAACGGGACCAGCGCATTCCAACCGGCGCTGTACTCACACAAGCACGATGAACAGGAGACATGTATGAACCCGTTTGACCTGAAGCAACTGGGCCTCGACGTCGAATACCCGTACCGTCAGCAATACGACAACTACATCGGCGGCAAGTGGGTGGCGCCCGTGAAGGGCGAGTATTTCGAGAACGTGTCGCCGATCAACGGCCAGCCGTTCTGCCGCGTGCCGCGCTCCGGCGCCGACGACATCGAGCTGGCGCTCGACGCCGCGCATGCGGCGCGCCGCAAGTGGGGCAAGACGTCGGTCGCCGAGCGCGCGAACCTGCTGCTCGCCGCCGCCGACCGGATGGAAAAGAACCTGAAGCTGCTGGCCGTGGCCGAGACGATCGACAACGGCAAGCCGCTGCGCGAAACGATGGCGGCCGACCTGCCGCTCGCGATCGACCACTTCCGCTATTTCGCGGGCTGCATCCGCGCGCAGGAAGGCGGCATCTCCGAAATCGACGACAACACCGTCGCGTACCACTTCCACGAGCCGCTCGGCGTGGTCGGCCAGATCATCCCGTGGAACTTCCCGCTGCTGATGGCCGCGTGGAAGCTCGCGCCGGCGCTCGCGGCCGGCTGCTGCGTCGTGATGAAGCCGGCCGAGCAGACGCCCGCGTCGGTGCTCGTGCTGATGGAACTGATCGGCGACCTGTTCCCGGCCGGCGCGATCAACATCGTGAACGGCTTCGGCAAGGAAGCGGGCGAAGCGCTCGCGACCAGCAAGCGGATCGCGAAGATCGCGTTCACGGGCTCGACGCCGGTCGGCAAGCACATCCTGCGCGCGGCGGCCGACAGCCTGATCCCGTCGACGGTCGAACTGGGCGGCAAGAGCCCGAACATCTTCTTCGCCGACGTGCTCGACCAGGACGACGCGTTCCTCGACAAGGCGCTCGAAGGGCTCGCGATGTTCGCGCTGAACCAGGGCGAAGTGTGCACGTGCCCGTCGCGGATCCTGATCCAGGAATCGATCTACGAACGTTTCATCGAGAAGGCCGTCGCGCGCGTCGAGCGCATCAAGGCCGGCCACCCGCTCGACCTGCAGACGATGATCGGCGCGCAGGCGTCGCAGCAGCAGCTCGACAAGATCCTGTCGTACATCGACATCGGCCGCGGCGAGGGCGCGCAATGCCTGACCGGCGGCGAGCGCACGGCGCCGGCCGCCGAACTCGGCACCGGCTACTACGTGAAGCCGACGATGCTGCTCGGCAACAACAAGATGCGCGTGTTCCAGGAAGAGATCTTCGGGCCGGTCGCGTCGGTGATGACGTTCAAGGACGAGCAGGAAGCGATCGAACTCGCGAACGACACGTTCTACGGGCTCGGCGCCGGCGTGTGGACGCGCAACGGCACGCGTGCGTACCGGATGGGCCGCGAGGTCGAGGCCGGCCGCGTGTGGACCAACTGCTACCACCTGTACCCCGCGCATGCGGCGTTCGGCGGCTACAAGCAGTCGGGGATCGGCCGCGAGACGCACAAGATGGCGCTGTCGAACTATCAGCAGACGAAGTGCCTGCTGGTCAGCTACCAGGCCGAGGCGCTCGGGTTCTTCTGATCGCCGCTGCCGCGGCGGCGTGCCGGGGGCCGGTTGGGCCCGGCGCGTCGCCCGGTTCGATTTCCCTGTTCGACAGTCGGCGTCGGTTGCGTTTTCGGCGGCCGGCGCCGGCCACGCTGCCGGCCGTCGCGCATGCGCGACGGCACGGTGCACCGACGCATGTGACGACTCCCGGCATGGCAGAACCACCCCGATCCTTTCCGCGTCACCCGGTATTCCATCCGGGCGAACTCGACGCGCAACACCGCTTCGGCGTCGCCGACGAAGCCGAGCGAATGAGCGACGCCGTGACCACGCGGCTGAGCATCGGCGTACGGCAGTTCGTCGAATCGCAACCGTTCATGTTCGTCGGCACGGCGTCCGGCGCGGGTGCGTCGATGATCTGCGACATCGTGCAGAGCCGGCGCGACGCGAGCGGCGATCTGCTGCCGGTGGTGCGCGTGATCGATACGAAGACGTTGCGGTTCGCGTTGCCCGCCGCGCATGATGGCGGCGGCGGCTGGATCGACGCGGCCGCCTGCGACGGCAGCGGGGTTGGGTTGCTGTTCGTCGATTTCGTGCGCGGCCTGCGCTACCGGATCAACGGTCGCGCCACGCTGCGCGCCGATTTGCCGGAAGCGGACGCGGCGCCGTGGGCGGCGGGCAGCGCGATCGTCGAACTGGCGATCGCACAGGCATACGGCAATTGCGGCACGCGGGTCGTGCGGCTGAAGCCGGCCCGGTAGCCGGCATCCGGCGTCGGCATCCGGCGTCGGCATCCGGGCGCGGGCGGCGGCGCGCATGCGCGGTCGCCGCGCGGATCGCACCGGCGGCGTGCGCGACATGCCGCCTTCGGGTGCGCCCGCATGGCGCGCATCGGCCGGACAGCGTGGAATGGCGGGGGCGCGCCGGGCCGTGCGGTTCGGCACGGGACTTGCGTGATACGCAGGGTTCCGCGCAGGTGAGGGAGGACACGATGGATCAACACGTGGCGGGTACGGAAGAACCGACCGCCGAAGACACGCGGCGCAGTGCGCAGGGCGACGACGCGTTCGCCGGGCAGGCCGTCGTCAGCGTCGCGCACGATGCGGACGAGCAGGCGCGCAACCTGATCGGCTGGCGGCAGACCTACGATCAGCTCGCGGCCGGCCGCTTCGTCGGCACGCTGACCGAGCTGCCGCTCGACACGATGAAGCTGTTTCGCGAATCGACCAGCCACCTGCTGCGCCAGGCGTGCGAAGTGCGCGGCGACGCGTACTGGTTCGGCATCCCGCTCGTGTGCGACGGCTCGGCGCGCGTCGATGCGTGCCGCATCGGCCCCGGCGCACTCGCGTTCCGGCCCGGCAACGTCGAATTCGAACTCGTGACGCCCGCGCAGTTCTCGATCTACGGCGTCGTCGTGCGCGGTGACGTGCTGCGCCGCTATGCGGAGGAAGTCGAGCGTCGCGCGCTCGACGAGCGGCTGTTCACGCAGCGGGTGATGCAGGTCGGCGACGCGCGGCTCGCGCGCCTGTGCGCGCTGCTCGGCCGCCGGCTCGACGGTGCGGTGGCGATGGCCGGCCCGCTGCCCGATGCGCAGCGCGACGACCTGCAGGCCGAAGTGCTGGCCGCGCTGTTCGACGCGTGCGCGCAGCCGGCCGACGACGGCAGCGGCAGTGCGCCGTCGACGCGCCGCTGGCTCGTCGACCAGGCGCGCGACTACGTGCTCGCGCACCGCACGCGCCCGGTCGGCGTGCCCGAGTTGTGCGAGCAATTGCACGTGAGCCGGCGCACGCTGCAGTACTGCTTCCAGGACGTACTCGGGATGGCGCCTGCGACCTACCTGCGCACGCTGCGGCTGAACGGCGCGCGGCGCGACCTGTGCGGGCGCGCGGCCGGCTCGGTGCAGGACGTCGCGGAGGCATGGGGCTTCTGGCATCTCAGCCAGTTCGCGACCGATTACAGGCGCCTGTTCGGCAAGCGACCGTCGGAGACGCTGCGCGATCGCGCGTGAGATGCTCGGCCCGGTGAGCCGGGCGGCCGGTGCGGCGCGCGCGGCGGGGGCTGGCGCCGGGCGCGTGCTGCCGATTCGGTCGTTCCGCTCGCCGCCGCGCCGGCTTCGCTCAGATGGCCGTCGTCGCCGCGTCGCGCGGCGCGGGCCACGCCAGCGCGTCCCAGTCGATTGCGCGGTAAGCGGCTTCGACCGCCGCCAGATCGTCCGGCCGCTCGCTGCGATGCAGCCCGTGCAATTCGGCCGGCACGTCGAGCGTGACCGGCACGCAGTGCGGATAGTCGCGCACGCGCCATGCCGGCCCGATCGTCGTGAAGCACGCGAGCGTCGGCACGTCGAAACCGTCGGCGAGATGCACGGCCGCCGTGTCCGGCGCGAACAGCAGGCTCGCGCCCTTGATCCAGGCGATGAAGCGTGCGGTGTCGGTCGCGTCGCGGCTCACGTCCACGTAAGCGGGATGCGCGAGCGGGCCGAAGCCGACCACCGGCAGCCCGTAACGCTGCGCGAGCCGTTCCACGAACGCGACGCACAGCGCGGGCGGCATGCTGCGCACCGCGGTGCTCGCATTCGGGCAGAACAGCACGTACGGCCGCTGCCACGCGGCCGGCAGCGCGGGCAGCGGCAGCCGCGCGAGCCAGCGGTTGCGCTTCGCGGCGGCCGGCACGGCGGCCGGATCGACGCCGAGCGCGTCGAGGAAGAAATCGATCATGGGCAGCCGCGCGAATGCGGGCCAGTACAGGTGATTGCCGACGTCGATGCAGTGCGCGCCGGCGGGCAGCGCGTCGGCGGCGCACGGCAGCGTGCGTGACGGCCCGACGACGTCGGCCGCGAGCGCGTACAGCGCTTCGACATAGCGCGGCGCGCGCGCCGGCCGGTACAGCGTGAAGCGCAGGTCCGCATGGGCCGCACGCAGCGCGGCGAGGGCCGTCAGCCCGATCACCGAATCGCCGAGCGTGACGCCCATCCCGTTGATCACGTGCACGTGCCGTGCCTCGCCGTAATCGAGGCGGAACGGCCGGTGGGCGGCGTGCAGCAGGCCGAGCGCCGGCGCGGCCGGCACGTAGCCTTCGGCGCGCGCGTCGCCATGCTCGAGGTCGTACGGCGCGACGAGCATGCCGTCGGGTGCGAGCAGCGTGCCGGGGCAGGCCAGCGCGTCGTCGGGCGACAGCGCGGCGACGGGCGGCGTGGTGCGCATGTCCATCGTCATGCGCCGCGCGCGCGGCGGCCCTGCTCGCGAATCTGCTCGAGCGTCGCGGCCGGCGTGCTGGCGTCCTGCGGGATGCGAATCTCGATCACCGCAGGCAGCCCGCAGGTCAGCGCGCGCTCGAGCGCGGGCGCGAAATCGGCGGTGCGCTCGACCGTCTCGCCATGCGCGCCGAACGCACGTGCATACGCGGCGAAATCCGGGTTCGTGAGTCCCGTGCCGTGCACGCGCCCCGGGTAGTTGCGCTCCTGATGCATGCGGATCGTGCCGAAATGACCGTTATTGACGACGATCGCCACGATGTTCAGCCCGTATTGCATCGCGGTCGCGAGCTCGTTGCCGGCCATCATGAAGCAGCCGTCGCCGGCGAGCGCGACGACGGCGCGCTGCGGATACAGCGACTTCGCGGCGAGCGCGGCCGGCAGCCCGTAGCCCATCGCGCCGCTCGTCGGCGCGAGCTGCGAACGGAAGTGCCGGTACGCGAAGTGGCGATGCAGCCAGATCGCATAGTTGCCCGCGCCGTTGGTCAGGATCGCGTCGTGCGGCAGGCGCTCGCGCAACTGCACCATCACGTCGCCGAGTTGCACGTCGCCGGGCATCGGCAGCGGCGCATGCCATTCGCGGTACGCGCGGTGCGCGTCGGCGGCCGCGCCGGCCCACGCGGGCCGCGCGGGCGGTTCGAGCGCGGCCAGCGGCGCGGCGATCTCGGGCATGCCGGACACGATCGGCAGGTCGGCGGCGTACACGCGCCCGAGTTCGTCCGCGCCCTGATGCACGTGGATCAGCGTCTGGCGCGTCTTCGGGATGTCGAGCAGCGTGTAGCCGCCGGTCGTCGCTTCGCCGAGGCGCGGCCCGATCACGAGCAGCAGGTCTGCGTCGCGGATGCGTTTCGCGAGCGCGGGGTTGATCCCGAGCCCGACGTCGCCCGCGTAGTTCGGGTGTGCGTTGTCGATCGTGTCCTGGAAGCGGAACGCGCACGCGACCGGCAATTGCCAGCGTTCGACGAAGGTGCGTAGGTTCGCGCAGGCGTCCGGCGTCCAGCCGCTGCCGCCGACGATCGCGAACGGCCGTTCCGCGCGCGCAAGCCGTTCGCGCAGCTCGTCGATCTGCGCGGCGGACGGCGCCGCCGCGATGCGTTTCGCGGCCGGCACGACGGGCTGCGGGGCGCACGCGTCGGACAGCACGTCCTCCGGCAACGCGAGCACGACCGGGCCGGGCCGGCCGGACGTCGCGACGTGAAACGCATGGCTCAGGTATTCGGGGATGCGGCGCGGGTCGTCGATCTGCGCGACCCATTTCGCCATCTGGCCGAACATCCGGCGGTAGTCGATTTCCTGGAAGGCTTCGCGGTCGAGGTGCTCGCGTGCGCACTGACCGACGAACAGGATCATCGGCGTCGAATCCTGGAACGCGGTGTGCACGCCGATCGACGCATGCGTCGCGCCCGGCCCGCGCGTGACGAACGCGATGCCGGGGCGGCCGGTCAGCTTGCCGACCGCTTCGGCCATGTTCGCGGCCGCCGCCTCGTGGCGGCAGACGATCGTCTGGATGCGGGCGGTGTCGTCCGCCAGCGCATCGAGCACGGCGAGGAAGCTCTCGCCCGGCACGCAGAACACGCGTTCGACGTGATTGGCGAGCAACGCATCGACGAGCAGTCGCGCACCGGTGGTGGCGCGCGGCTCGAGATCCTTGGAATGCGACATGGGCAGCCGTCTCCCTTGGGTAGCGGGACGTACAGCTTACGCCGGTTGGCCGGGCGCCGGTACGCCGGCCGCTGAAAAGTGTCGGAACGCTGGGAGGGTGGGGAATGCGCGCCGGCTTCGGCTGGCCGAACGGCCGGCTTGTGCCCGCTTGCGCGACGGTGAAAAGTAAGTGCTACGGACGGCGACCCAGGCGCTTGCCTCGACGCGGAAAGCAGGCGATCGATCAAAAGACGCTGACGGAGCCGGTCGAAGCCGGCGCGGGGCGCGTCGCCCGCGTGGCCGGCTCGGCAGTCAACGGAAGACCTGTTATGTACACACATGGATTTACATCTAAGACCGCATCGTATAATGTACATACAACGTACATCCATGCGGAGATCGACATGCATACCACGAGGGTATTCCGGAACGGCAACTCGCAGGCCGTGCGGATTCCGGCGGACCTCGCCTACGAGCGCAGCGATATCGAACTGGAAATCGAGCGCGTCGGTGATGAAATCCGGATTCGGCCGATGCGGCGGCCGCTGACGCAGGTACTGGAGAAATTCGCGAAATTCGGGCCGGACTTCATGGCCGAAGGGCGTGGCGATCAGGAGCAGGCCGAACGCGAGGGTTTGTGATGCCGCGCTTCATGCTCGACACCAACATGTGCATCTATCTGATGAAGAATCAGCCGGAGCAGGTCGCGAAACGATTCGCGCAGTGCTACACGGGCGACGTCGTCATGTCGGCGATCACCTATGCGGAGCTCGAGTACGGCGTGAGCGCATGTGCGAGCCCGGCCCGGGAGCGCCGCAATCTCGCCGCATTGATCGAGGATATTCCCGTCGCGCCTTTCGACGCCGCGGCCGCGCAAGCGTATGGCCCGGTCCGCGAGGCCACCCGCGAGCGGAAGAAGGATCACCTCGACAAACTGATCGCCGCCCATGCGGTGTCGCTCGATGTCGTCCTCGTCACCAACAACGAGCGGGATTTCGTCAGCTATCCGGGATTGCGGCTGGAGAACTGGCTGAACGACTAGCGCCGGGCGCCATGCCGGCGGCAATGCGGGACATCGGTCCATCCCGCGTCGCCGCCGGGTTCGGCATCAGCATTCGACGATATTCACCGCCAGGCCGCCGCGCGACGTTTCCTTGTACTTCGTCTTCATGTCGGCGCCCGTCTCGCGCATCGTCTTGATCACCGAGTCGAGCGACACGTAGTGCGAGCCGTCGCCGCGCAGCGCCATGCGCGCCGCGTTGACGGCCTTCACCGACGCCATCGCGTTGCGCTCGATGCACGGGATCTGCACCATCCCGCCCACCGGGTCGCAGGTCAGGCCCAGGTTGTGTTCCATCCCGATCTCGGCCGCGTTCTCGACCTGCTGCGGCGTGCCGCCGAGCACGGCCGCGAGCGCGCCGGCCGCCATCGAGCACGCGACGCCGACTTCGCCCTGGCAACCGACTTCCGCGCCCGAGATCGACGCGTTGAGCTTGTACAGGATGCCGATCGCGGCGGCCGTCAGCAGGAAGTCGATCACGCCCTGTTCGTTCGCGCCGGGCGTGAAACGCGTGTAGTAATGCAGCACGGCCGGGATGATGCCGGCCGCGCCGTTGGTCGGCGCGGTGACGACGCGGCCGCCGGCCGCGTTTTCCTCGTTGACCGCGATCGCGTACAGGTTGATCCAGTCGATCATCGACAGCGGGTCCTGTAGCGCGCGCTCCGGGCTGCCCGTCAGCGTGCGGTACAGCTGCGGCGCGCGGCGCTTGACCTGGAACGGGCCGGGCAGGTTGCCGTCGGCATCGGGATTGCCGATCCCGCAGCCGCGCGACACGCACGACTGCATCACGGCCCAGATCTTCAGCAGCCCGTCGCGCGTTTCTTCCTCGGTGTGCCATGCGCGCTCGTTTTCCCACATCAGCTGCGCGATCGACTTGCCGGTCGATGCGGTCAGCGCGAGCAGCTCCGCGCCGGTGCGAAACGGGTGCGTCATCTGCTCGGCCGCGCTCAGTACCTTGGTGTTCGGCGCGCCGGCCGTCACGACGAAGCCGCCGCCGACCGACAGGTAAGTGCGCTCGACCAGCACCGCGCCGTTCGCGTCGCTCGCGCGCAGCTTCATCCCGTTCGGATGTTCGGGCAGCGCCTGGCGGTAGAACGCGATGTTCTCCTTCAGCACGAACGGCACCGGATGCGTGCCGAGCAGCGCGAGCTGCTTCGTTTTGCGGATGTCTTCCAGCCGCGCGTCGATCGTGTCGGGATCCACCGTGTCGGGCGCGTCGCCGAGCAGGCCGAGCATCACGCCGCGGTCGGTGCCGTGACCCTTGCCGGTGGCGCCGAGCGAGCCGTACAGCTCGACCTTCACGTGGGCCGTCGCGTCGAGCAGCCCGTCGCGCTCGAGGCCCTGGACGAACATCAGCGCCGCGCGCATCGGTCCGACCGTGTGCGAACTGGACGGACCGATGCCGATCTTGAAGAGGTCAAACACGCTGACTGCCATTTCGATACCTGCCTTGCGATAAGAATGAAGCTAGCGCGCCTGCAATGGCAGGCACGCGGCGAGCCATGCGGGCGGCGTTGGGGAAAGCTGCTGCGCGACGCGGGCATAGCGCCCGTCGAGCCGCGCGGCCAGATGAAAGAGTTCGGTGGCATTTTTCGGGTCCCACTGCCCCGTGTAACCCGGCAGGCCGGCCTCGCGGCGCTTCGCGTCGAACGGCACCGGCGAATTCACGAATTCCTCGTGCGTTTTCTCGCCGAGCGCATACGGCACGAGCCAGTCGAGCGCGGCCGCGAGCGTCGCGCCGTTCGCGCCGCGCTCGCGCAGCCAGTTGCGGTTGAAGCGGCGCGCGGCGAGCGCGGCCGTCACCAGCGGCTGCAAATCGTAGACCGCGTAATGCAGCGCATCGCGTTCCTCGAAATCCCAGGTCTTGCCGTCCGGGCCGATGTTGTCGGCGAGATGCTCGACGAACAGCCGCTGCGCGGCGTTCATCATCTTGCGGTCGCCGAGCGTGAACGCGGACAGCGCGATCAGCTTGATCCGGTGGCTCTGCCAGTTGTTGCGCCAGGTGCCGGTGAGCGGGCGCTTCTGCGCGTCGACCTGCGCAACATAGCCGGCGCCGAGCTTCGCGATGAAGGTGGCCGCCGCGTTGCGCGTCTTCACCGGCAGCGCGCTCGCGGTCATGTCGTACGCGACGATCAGGCTGTCGAAGCGCGTCTCGTCGATCGGGTTGAAGCTCGGCTGATAGGTCGAGACCCATGCGGACAGGAAGCGGTCGACGAGTTGCAGGTAGCGCGGCGCGTTCGTCACGCGCCACGCGAGCGCCGCATCGCGCATCATGTCCATGTCCTTGAGCGCGGCGGCACTCTGGTCGTAGATGCCTTCGTGCGGCAGCGTGCCTTCGGTGTGCACACGCGCCATCGCCTTCGGCTGCTCGCCGATGCGCGCATCGACGCTGCGGATCAGCGCCTGCACGCCGGGCTCGGCCTGCGTCGTCTCGCTCGCCTGCAGCGCCGGCGCCGCGCAGAAATTCATCGCCGCGTGCGCACGGCCGGACATGCCGAGGCCGGCGGCGGCCAGCGACAGCGACAGCGACGCGACGAGCATCGGCACGGAACGGCCTGCGCGCGTTCGCGGCCGCCGCTCTGTTGCACCATGGCCCGGAAACATCGGACGCACCATGCGGAACTCCTTCATTGGCTGGATCGCGTGTGATGTTAGCCGGATTGGCGGATGAACGTGAACCGGTCGGCCCGACGAACGCAAAAACCGCACGCAACCGGGGTTGCGTGCGGTGCGGTCACCGTCGGCTGGCTCCGGGCGTGACGCGCGTTATGCGTAGTCCGACACCGGCACGCACGAGCAGAACAGGTTGCGGTCGCCGTACGCGTTGTCCGCGCGGCCGACCGGCGGCCAGTACTTGTTCGTGCCGAGCGATGCGACCGGGTACGCAGCCTGCTCGCGCGAGTACGCGTGCGGCCATTCGTTCGCGGTGACGACGGCGGCCGTGTGCGGCGCGTGACGCAGCGGGTTGTCCTCGCGATCGGCGCGGCCTTCCTCGACCGCGCGGATTTCCTCGCGGATCGCGATCATCGCGGCGATGAAGCGGTCGAGCTCTTCCTGCGATTCCGATTCGGTCGGCTCGACCATCAGCGTGCCCGGCACCGGGAAGCTCATCGTCGGCGCGTGGAAGCCGTAGTCCATCAGGCGCTTCGCGACGTCGTCGACGCTGATGCCGCTCGATTCCTTGATCGGCCGCAGGTCGAGAATGCACTCGTGCGCGACCAGCCCGCCCGGGCCCGAATACAGCACCGGGTAGTGCGGCGCGAGGCGCTTCGCGATGTAGTTCGCGTTGAGGATCGCGGTTTCGGTCGCGGCGGTCAGGTTCTTCGCGCCCATCATCGCGATGTACATCCACGAGATCGGCAGGATCGACGCCGAGCCGTACGGCGCGGCCGACACCGCGCCGATGCCGTCTTCGCTGCGTGCGTAGCCGGTCGAGCGCTGGTTCGGCAGGAACTTCGCGAGGTGCGCGCCGACCGCGACCGGGCCGACGCCCGGGCCGCCGCCGCCGTGCGGGATGCAGAAGGTCTTGTGCAGGTTCAGGTGCGACACGTCGCCGCCGAACTGGCCCGGCGCGGTCAGGCCGACCATCGCGTTCATGTTCGCGCCGTCGACGTACACCTGGCCGCCGTGCGCGTGCACGATCTCGCAGATCTCGCGGACGTTCTGCTCGAACACGCCGTGCGTCGACGGATACGTGATCATGATCGCCGCCAGATTCTTCGAGTGCTGCTCGGCCTTCGCCTTCAGGTCGGCGATGTCGACGTTGCCCTGCGCGTCGCACGCGACGACCACGACCTTCATGCCGGCCATGTGCGCGGACGCCGGGTTCGTGCCGTGCGCGGATGCCGGGATCAGGCACACGTCGCGATGGCCTTCGCCGCGCGATGCGTGGTACGCGTGGATGATCAGCAGGCCCGCGTACTCGCCCTGCGAGCCCGCGTTCGGTTGCAGCGACACGGCCGCGTAGCCGGTGGCCGCGACGAGCATCTGTTCGAGCTGGTCGATCATCTCGCGGTAGCCGACGGTCTGCTCGGCCGGCGCGAACGGATGGATCCGGCCGAACTCGGGCCACGTGACGGGCAGCATTTCCGACGTCGCGTTCAGCTTCATCGTGCACGAGCCGAGCGGGATCATCGAGCGGTCGAGCGCGAGATCCTTGTCCGACAGGCTGCGCAGGTAGCGCAGCATTTCGGTTTCGGAATGGTGGCGGTTGAACACGTGGTGCGTCAGGTACGCGCTCGTGCGCTCGAGGCCGGCCGGCAATGCGGCGACGCCGGCGAGACCTGCATCCAGCGCATCGACGGCCGGTGCGGTGCCGCCCGCAGCCTGCGCGAATACGTCGAGCAGATCGGCGAGGTCGTCGCGCGTCGTCGTTTCGTCGACCGACACGCCGACTTGCGTGTCGCTCACGCGGCGCAGGTTGATGCGCTTGCCCTTCGCGAATTCGTGGACCTGCGCGGTGCGTGCGCCGGTGTCGATCGTCAGCGTGTCGAAGAACGTATCGTTGACGGTCGCGAAGCCGAGCTGCTTCACGCCGGCGGCCAACAGCGCCGCGATGCGGTTCACGCGCAGTGCGATCGTCTTCAGGCCGTGCGGGCCGTGGTAGACCGCGTACATGCTCGCCATGACCGCGAGCAGCGCTTGCGCGGTACACACATTCGACGTGGCCTTCTCGCGGCGGATGTGCTGTTCGCGCGTCTGCAGCGCGAGGCGCAGCGCGGGCTTGCCCTGTGCGTCGACGGTCACGCCGACGAGGCGGCCCGGCATCTGACGCTTGAATTCGTCGCGCACCGCGAGATACGCGGCGTGCGGGCCGCCGAAGCCCATCGGCACGCCGAAGCGCTGCGTGTTGCCGATCGCGACGTCCGCGCCCCATTCGCCGGGCGGCGTCAGCACGGTGAGCGCGAGCAGGTCGGCCGCGACGACCACGTGGCCGCCGGCCGCGTGGATCGCTTCGGTGAGCGCGCGGTAGTCGCGCACGTCGCCGTTCACGCCCGGGTACTGCAGCAGCACGCCGAACGCGTTTGCCTGCGCCGCGTCGGCGGCCGGGCCCGTCTTGACCTCGATGCCGACCGGCAGCGCGCGCGTGCGGATCACTTCGAGCGTCTGCGGCAGCACGTCGTCGGCCACGTAGAACACGTTCGACGTCGGCTTGCCGGTGCGCTGCAGCAGCGTCATCGCTTCGGCCGCGGCGGTGGCTTCATCCAGCAGCGATGCATTCGAGATCGCGAGACCCGTGAGGTCGGCCACCATCTGCTGGAAGTTCAGGAGCGCTTCGAGGCGGCCCTGGGAAATTTCGGGCTGGTACGGCGTGTAGGCCGTGTACCACGCCGGGTTTTCGAGCACGTTGCGCAGGATCACGGCCGGCGTGTGCGTGTCGTGATAGCCCTGGCCGATATACGAGCGGAACACCTGGTTCTTGTCCGCGAGCGCACGCAGCGCGGCGAGGGCTTCGGCCTCGCTCTTCGGCTGCGCGAAAGGCCCGAGCGGCAGCGTTTCGGCGCGGCGGATCGACGCCGGGATCACGGCATCGATCAGGGCGGCGCGCGACGCGAAGCCGAGCGTGTCGAGCATGGCCTGCTGGCTGGCGGCGTCGGGGCCGATGTGGCGTTCGGCGAACGCGTCGTGCGTTTCGAGCGCGGCGAGCGAGAGGGGCGTGCGGTTCATCAGGCGGTCCGGGTGTTCGAGCTTCATGGCGTGACTCTGGTCCCGCGCGGGCCGACCGGCCGCGCGCGGTTCGGGTAAGGGAAATTAGTCGATCAGCTTGCCGTACGCTTCGGCATCGATCAGCTTGTCGGTCGATGCGCCGTCCGCGAGCTTGATCTTGAAGAGCCAGCTTGCGTACGCGTCGCTGTTGACCTGATCCGGCGCGTCGACGATCGCGCCATTGACTTCGACGATTTCGCCGGACACCGGCGAGTAGATGTCGGATGCCGCCTTCACCGATTCGACGACGCCGACGGCGTCGCCCGCCGTCACCGACTTGCCGACTTCGGGCAGCTCGAGGAAGACGATGTCGCCGAGCGTGCTCTGCGCGTGATCGGTGATGCCGACCGTCAGCGTGCCGTCGGCTTCGGTGCGGATCCACTCGTGTTCGTCGGTGTACTTCAGATCGGCCGGGACGTTGCTCATCGGATGCTCCTGGATAAAAAGGTGTGTTCGTTCTGCTGGCGCGCCGCCATGGTGCGCCGGATGGGGTTGCGCCGGGCGCCATCTCCCGGCTTGCCGGGAGGCGGCCCCGGCCGCTTCTCGGTCGTTACGCAGCGAGGACCTTGCCGTTGCGCACGAACGGCAGTTTTACCACGCGCGCGGGAAGATTCTTGTCTCGAATTTGCACCTGGACGGTGTCGCCGATCTGCACGGCCGCCGGCACGCGCGCGAACGCGATCGATTCCTGCATCGACGGCGAGAACGTGCCGCTCGTGATCTCGCCTTCGCCGTGCGGCGTGACGACCTTCTGGTGCGCGCGCAGCACGCCGCCCGCCTTGCCGTTTTCCTTCTGCAGGATCAGGCCGACGAACGCGGCGCGCGTGCCGTTGGCTTCCAGTGCGGCGCGGCCGACGAAGTCGCGCGGCGCGCTGAGGTCGACCGTCCAGGCGAGGCCCGCGTCGAGCGGGGAGACGGTGTCGTCCATGTCCTGGCCGTACAGGTTCATGCCGGCCTCGAGGCGCAGCGTGTCGCGCGCGCCGAGCCCGCACGGGCGCACGCCGTTTTGCTGCAGCGCATTCCACAGCGCTACGACGTGCACGGCCGGGACGATCACTTCGAAGCCGTCTTCGCCGGTGTAGCCGGTGCGCGCGACGGTGAGATCGCCGAACGGCGTGCCGGCGACCTGCGCGGCGTTGAACGGCTTGAGCTCGCTGGTGGCCGCGCGTGCGGACGGCACCGTCGCCCAGACCTTCTCGCGGGCGTTCGGACCCTGGACGGCGACGATCGCGAAATCGCGGCGCGGCGCGATCGTCAGGCCGTAGCCGCCTTGCTCGTTCAGCTGGTTGAACCACGCGATGTCTTTCTCGGCGGTGCCGGCGTTGACGACCACGCGGAAGAATTCTTCGGTGAAGTAATAGACGATCAGATCGTCGATGACGCCGCCCTGCGGGTTGAGCAGGCACGAGTAGAGCGCCTTGCCGGGCGTCTTGAGCTTGCCGACGTGGTTCGCGATCGCATGCTCGAAGAACGCGCGCACACGGCTGCCGGTGAAATCGACGACGCACATGTGCGACACGTCGAACATGCCGGCGTCGGTGCGCACGGCCGCGTGTTCTTCGATCTGCGAGCCGTAGTTGACGGGCATGTCCCAGCCGCCGAAGTCGACCATGCGGGCATTGAGCGCGCGGTGCGCGGCGTTGAGCGGGGTGTGATTCAGTGCAGTCATCGAGGCCTCAGGCAAGGCGCTTGCGCGCGGATCAGAACGGCCATGTGCCGACCGCCGCGGCCGATGGCCTCGAGCAATCCGGTACATGCCCCTCTGTCCTCGATACCTGAGAGATTGCGCTGCGGGCCAAGCCCGGCGAGCGCGCGCCCCTTCGGTGGGCAGCTTGCCCGCGCAGCCAATGTGCTGCGGGCTACTGCCGCTCTCCAGAGTGCGGGGAACGTATTGCGCGCGCAGTGCGCGGACGCGGTTCCCCGACGCGGTCGGTCCTTTTGCCTGAGAGTTTGCGGGTGTGCCCCTTCGGCGGCGCAACCGGTGTCGGAACACCCGGTCGCACGCTCTCCCGACGCGTGCGGGCGACTGTACGCGAGCGGGTGGGCATTGTCAATTTGGGCAAAAGAATGTCGCTTCGCGACAAGCGGCCTTGGGCGCCGCCGCGTCATCCGCTCCGGCAGGTGCCGGCGTGTTACTCGCCGATCGCGCGTGCGGCCGTGTCGAGTTCCTGGTTCAGCACCCGCTGCTCGTCGCCGGACAGGCCGCCGTTGTGCTGGGCCGCCATGTCGCTCGCTTCCTGGCGGATCACGTCGAGGCGGTGGTGCAACTGCGCGCCATACGGCGGCGGGTAGTAGCCGCCGTTCACGCGCGCGTCGATCCGCCGGTGCAGGTTGTCGATCCGGCCCTGGACCTCCTGCATGCGGTCGTTCGCGACGACCTGCGGATTCGGTCGGGGCGGAGGCGCCTGCCGGGCCGGCCGCTGCGGCTGCACGATGCAGGCCGCGAGCGAGGAAACCAGGACGCAGCATGCCGCTGCGCGAATCAACCGTTGCATCAAATTCTCCTGACGGATGGGTGTCGGATCGATTTTCGAGAAACGCGTCAGACCGGACGACCGCTGACTTTCGTTCCCGCACCATTTGTAACGGAATGTTGAGACGCCATGCCGCCATGCCACCGAGCCACCGAGCCACCGAGCCACCGAGCCACCGAGCCACCGAGCCACCGAGCCGACGGGGCCGTGGGCGGCAGACGCTACGGTGCGTGGCGCGTGGCGCGGGATGCTGGCCGCGGCGGCGCCGACCCGGCCGGCAACGATCAGACGATACGGCGCACGAACGGCAGCCGGCGGCCGTCGTGCTCGCTCTGCGCGGCGAGCTCGATGATCGTCATCACGTCGACCGCGTCCTGCGCGGTGACGGGGAACGGCGCGCCGTCGCGAATCGATGCGGCGAGCGCGCGGTAGAACTCCGCGTACTGGCCGTCGAGCGTCGGCACCGGACGTTCGACCTCGACGTCGCCGTCGAGCACGCGCAGCAGGCCGGGCGGATTGCCGCCGCCGAATTCGACGTCGTCGGCGGTGAGGCCCGCCTTGAGCTGGTCTTCCTGCGTGTCGAGCCCGAACTTCTGGTAGCTGCCGCGTGTGCCGTGCAGCGTGAAGCGCGCGGGCTCGATCGCCGACAGCGCGCTCGCATGCAGCGCGACGTCCTTGTCCGGATAGCCGAGCAGCAGGTGCACGAAATCGGGCGCCGTGCCGTTGTCGCGGCGCGTCTTGACGGTGGCGCTCACGGTGTCCGGCGTGCCGAACAGCGCGAGCGCCTGATCGATCAGGTGTGGGCCGAGGTCGAGCAGCAGGCCGCCGCCGCGGGCTGGCTCCTCGCGCCAGCGCGTGCGCGGCGTCGGCCGGAAGCGGTCGAAGTGCGACGCGAAGCAGGTGATGCGGCCGAGCTCGCCCGAATCGACGATCCGGCGCACGGTGAGGAAATCGCCATCCCAGCGGCGGTTGTGGAACGGCGCGAACAGCCGGCTGCGTGCGTTCGCGAGCCGCGCGAGCGCGAGCGCCTCGTCGGCGGTGAGCGTGACCGGCTTGTCGACGACCACGTGGCGGCCGGCTTCGAGCACCTTGCGCGCGAGCGTGAAGTGCGTGTCGTTCGGCGTGGCGATCACTACGCATTCGATGTCGTCGAGGCCGAGCAGCGTGTCGAGGTCGGGGACGATGCGCGCCCCCGGGTAGGCGGCGTGCGCGCGATCGGACTGACTCGTCGCGATCGCGGCGACTTCAGTGCGGCCGCTCGTGGCGATCACGGGCGCGTGGAACGTCGCGCCGGCGAAACCGAAACCCATCAAACCAATCCTGAGCAATGACGACATGGCAATTCCTGGCTGCGAAGGAAATTAAAGGATGGCGCGCCGAAACGGCACGAAGACGACCGGCTATTTTGGCATGGCGCCGCCGCTTGCACAGACGCGCCGGGCGAAACGCGCGAAGCGATGCGGCGTTTGCACAAGAAGTGCCGGCATTTTGCGCGGATTGGGCGCCGTACGGCGTGACCGCCCGGCGCGCGGTGCGCGGCGAGCCGGGGCGGCCAGCCTGCCCCGGAGTGGGCCGTCGCCGGCTACGCCGTCGCGCGGGCTAGCCGCCTCGGGCTGCCGCGGCGCGACGCGGCGCCGGCGCATGTAACGCCCTCGCACGGACAGCAGCGGGCCGACGCTGGCGGCGGCGAGCAGGTATTCCATGAGATCGATCCGGTGACGCTCAGGTGAATTGAAGCGGGCCGGCGGGTGGCGCCGGGGAGTGCGTATTGTGTCCGATCGCAGCGCGGACGGGGCCGGATTGGCCGAACGGACAGGCGCGACCACGGCGAACGGACAGTGGGTGCCCGCCCGGCAAGCCTGCCGGCCCCTGCCCTGCGGCGCACCCGAATACACGCCGCCGACGTGTTAACATGCGCGTCCTGCCCGCGTGTCCGCTAGCTTCGCCAGCCTGCCGCGCACGGCATCCTCCCCGGCGTTCCGCCGTCAACCAGCAACACCATCCGCCATCATGTCCGCAGGCCTCAATCCCGCTCAGAATGAAGCGGTGCGCTACCTCGACGGTCCCTGCCTCGTGCTCGCCGGCGCGGGCAGCGGCAAGACCCGCGTGATCACGCAGAAGATCGCGCACCTGATCGAAGCGAAAGGCTTCGAGCCGCGCCATATCGCCGCCGTCACGTTCACGAACAAGGCCGCCGCCGAAATGCGCGAGCGCGTGTCCAAGCTGCTGGAAGGCAAGACGCTCACCACGCCCGGCAAGGAAGGCCGCAAGGTGCCCGTCAACCAGCTCACCGTCTGCACGTTCCACTCGCTCGGCGTGCAGATCCTGCGCCAGGAGGCCGAGCACGTCGGCCTGAAGCCGCAATTCTCGATCATGGATTCGGACGACTGCTTCGGGATGATCCAGGAGCAGCTCGGCACGACCGACAAGGGGCTGATCCGCAAGATCCAGAGCATCATCTCGCTGTGGAAGAACGGCCTGATCATGCCCGACGAGGCGATGGCGATTGCGGCCAACGAGGACGAGCACCAGGCCGCGCTGGTCTACCGCAACTACGTGGCGACGCTGCATGCGTACCAGGCGGTCGATTTCGACGACCTGATCCGCCTGCCGGCCGAGCTGTTCGCGAAGAACGAGCAGGTGCGCGACCGCTGGCAGAACAAGCTGCGCTACCTGCTGATCGACGAGTACCAGGACACCAATGCATGCCAGTACGAGCTGCTGAAGCAGCTCGCGGGCCCGCGAGCCGCGTTCACGGCGGTCGGCGACGACGACCAGGCGATCTACGGCTGGCGCGGCGCGACGCTGGAGAACCTCGCGCAGCTCGGCAAGGATTTCCCGAAGCTGCACGTGATCAAGCTGGAGCAGAACTACCGGTCGACGGTGCGGATCCTGACCGCCGCGAACAACGTGATCGCGAACAACCCGAAGCTGTTCGAGAAGAAGCTGTGGTCCGAGCACGGGATGGGCGATTCGATCACCGTCACGGCGTGCAATGACGAGGAACACGAGGCCGAATCGGTCGTGTTCCGGCTGTCCGCGCACAAGTTCGAGCGGCGCGCGCAGTTCCGCGACTACGCGATCCTCTACCGCGGCAACTTCCAGGCGCGGATTTTCGAGCAGGTGCTGCGGCGCGAGCGGATCCCGTACGTGCTGTCGGGCGGCCAGTCGTTCTTCGACAAAGCCGAGATCAAGGATCTGTGCGCGTACCTGCGGCTGATCGCGAACGCCGACGACGATCCCGCGTTCATCCGCGCGGTCACGACGCCGCGCCGCGGCATCGGCAACACGACGCTCGAGGCGCTCGGGTCGTTCGCGGGGCAGGCGAAGGTGTCGCTGTTCGAGGCCGTGTACATGGGCGGGATCGAGGCGCGGCTGTCGGCGCGCCAGATCGAGCCGCTGCGCATGTTCTGCGACTTCATCCAGCGCCTGACCGAGCGCGCGGACAAGGAGCCCGCGACCGTCGTGCTCGACGACATGATGGAGGCGATCCACTACGAGGCGTACCTGTACGACGCGTTCGACGAGCGGCAGGCGCAGTCGAAGTGGCAGAACGTGCTCGAATTCCTCGAATGGCTGAAGCGCAAGGGCACGAAGCCCGAGACGGAAGCCGTCGACGGCGAGGCCGACGGCTTCCACAACGCGGACGGGCTCGCCGATACCGGCAAGAACCTGCTCGGCCTGATCCAGACCGTCGCGCTGATGTCGATGCTCGAAGGCAAGGACGAGGATCCGGACGCCGTGCGGCTGTCGACCGTCCACGCGTCGAAGGGGCTCGAGTATCCGCACGTGTTCCTGGTCGGCGTCGAGGAAGGCATCATGCCGCACCGCGGCGGGAGCGAGGACGACGGCCCGATCGACAACGAACGGATCGAGGAGGAGCGCCGGCTGATGTACGTCGCGATCACCCGCGCGCAGCGCAGCCTGCACCTGAACTGGTGCAAGAAGCGCAAGCGGGCGCGCGAGACGGTCGTGTGCGAACCGTCGCGGTTCATTCCCGAGATGGGGCTCGACGAAGCGCCGCCGCCGACGCCGGAAGAGGCGCCGATGTCGCCGAAGGACCGGCTCGCGAGCCTGAAAGCGTTGCTGCAGAAGTGACGCGGCGCCGCTGTGCGCCCGACGGCGCGACGAACCGGCCGCACGAAAACGAAACCCCCGCGAAGCGCGTGCGTCGCGGGGGTTTTTTACGGATGGCCGAGCGGGAGCGTTACTTCACCGCGTTGACCATGTAATCGACGGCCGCCTTCACGTCGGCATCCGACGCGTTCGATCCGCCCTTCGGCGGCATCGCACCCTTGCCGTGCAGCGCGTAGTTGTAGACCGTATCCATCGAATCCTTCAGGCGCGGCGCCCAGTCTTCCTTGCTGCCGAACTTCGGTGCGCCGAGCACGCCGGCCGCGTGGCAGGCCTGGCAGGTCGACGCGTACAGCGCCTTGCCGGCCGTTGCCGCATCGGCGCCGGCCGGGGCGGCCGCGGGCTTTTCGCCGGCCTTCGGGATCGCGGCGATCGCCGCCATGGCGGCGGCCTGCGCGTTCGACGCGTCGGCGCCCGACGCGGGTGCGCCGCTGGCGGGCTGCGCCGCATTGGCGGCCGGTGCGGCCGGTTCGGGGAAGTTCGCGCCGTCGTTGTTCGCCATGTAGACGATCGCGCGCGCGATTTCATAGTCGCTGACGTCGTCGGGGCTCGTGCCGCCGCGCGCCGGCATCGCGCCCTTGCCCGCGAGGGCCGTCTTCAGCAGCGTGTCGAAGCCTTGCGAGATGCGCGGCGCCCAGTCGTCCTTGTTGCCGAACTTCGGCGCGCCGGCGGCGCCGGTGCCGTGGCAGGTTACGCAGACGGCCTTGTAGACTTCCTCGCCCGTCTTGTACGTGCGGGGCGCGTTGGCGTCCTTCACGTCGACCTTCGCGATCGGGGCGATACGTGCGGCGACCTGCTCGTCGGACAGCGCGTCCGTGCCGGCGCCGGAACGGAACGCATGGTTCGCGTAATTGGCGAACAGGACGATCAGGACGATCGGAATCGCGAACGACGCGATGATGACGGCAATCAGCTGCCCAGGGGTTTTGACGGGAGATTCGTGGGGTGCTTCGCTCATGCTTGCCTCGTCTCCGTGAATAGGAATTGTGAGCGCGGTGCAACGGCAAAATGGCAGTCCAATGAAGCACGGACGATTATAGACGGAACGTTTACATCACGGCGAGCGATGCGATGGCGCGTGTTTACCCGCACGCAGGCTCGCCCGACGGCGATTCGGCGGGCGAGGTGGACGCGTCATGGGAAACCGGGTATCCTTGCCGTCTTGCCAATCGTGGGCGGCCTGTATATGGGGTCGCTTCACTGTCTCACGCGCCCGTAGCTCAATGGATAGAGTACTGCCCTCCGAAGGCAGGGGTTGCTGGTTCGATCCCAGCCGGGCGCGCCAAGCCTAGTCAGGCTTTCAGCGGTTTCTTCCCTTCGTCGGACAGACTCATTGCAGCTAAATTGCAGCTAGCATCGGCGCCGGCTCGGCCGTCAGCGGCCTGACCCAATGCGCCAAGTGATCGGCTGACAGGTGCGCGTACCGCTGCACCATTTCCAGCGTTTCCCAGCCGCCCAGTTCCTTCAACACCTGTAGCGGCGTGCCGCGTTGGGCGACACTGTTTATGCAGACTCGGCCGCTTGAGGCGGCGATGTCGTTCTGGACCGGCATGTTGCAGTTCCCCGCGTTTGAATCGTCACGCCACAGGCTTGCCACTGCTTCCTGTCGACGAATAATGGGCGTTTTAAATGCTAGTTTTCCATTATTTGGGAAAGAAAATTGGCCTCCTAGACTCTTCATACGTCCTCCTCGTGCCTGAGTACGGACGGTTCCTTGCCCCGGTCACGGTCCCCCTGTGGCCGGGGGTTTTTGAATCGAGGCTTGGCTTGTTGCGACGAGGTGCAGACGCCGAGATGTGGACTATGCATGTGGCCTGCGGGACGCAGCCGAGCCCTTGGCGACGTCGGCGCGGAACCCATATGCGCAATTGTGACCCGCCTCGTCTGCCCGCAAAAACGAGCGATTTTTATGCACTCATGCGCCCGGCGCTCGGGGGCCGTCTGGCGCGGGCTGCGCGGAGAATGGCGGGCCGATTCCTTGACGTACTTTTATGCGCCTTGGTTATGCAGTCTCGATAGCGTTGCTCGCGCCACAACCCAATGCTGGTTTTCCGGCTGGTCACTTTGCGGGTTTTGCCGTGTCTCGTCGTTCGATAGCCTCTCGTTTGATCTCCGGCAGTCGTTCATAGAGCGCGTCGACTTCACGCGGATCCGTGATCATCGTCGTCCCGAACGTCAAGTTAACGGGGTGCACACTTTCGTTTCCGATTACGCGGACAATGTCCGGGGCGCGCTGGATCTTGGGCCTCAGTCCCTTTTGTACGAGAGACGCGATGTCTGAATCGATGTGCTTCCCTGATTCGCCGAGCGGGACATACAACTTCGGTACGGCGAGACGACGCATCGGAGGCCGGGCACGCGCCGGGCGGCCGGTCCATCGCCCGAACAGCCGCGCGGAATGGGCTCACATCACCGCATCGCATGCATGCGCGCTTCGGTAACCTGTCGATCGACGCTTTCCGTGCCGAAACGGTTTCCGGTCGGGACGCGCGTCGCGCGTGCCGGGCCGCCGCCTCGACGGCCGGACGCGATGAATGTCCGCCGCTTTGCCCAGCCTTTCATGACGACGCTTGCTTCCGACGAATCCGCGTGCGTTCAACACGCCGCGACCTTGTGCCAGAACGGACGGTTCGCCGATGCGCTGTCGCGCGTCGCGCCGCTGCTCGATGCGCCCGCGCCGGCCATTGCGGCGCTGCACGTCGCGGCCGTGTGCGCGCTGGGCCTGAACCGGTTGGCCGACGCTGAGGCGTGGTGGCGGCGCGCGATCGATGCCATGCCGGTGTTCGATCCGCCGTACGAAGGCCTTGGCGCGCTACTTGTGTCGCAGGGGCGGCTGCTCGAGGCGGAGGCGGTCGGCCGCCGGCAATTGGCGTCCGTCACGCCGCTACGCGCGTCGCACCATCACCGGCTCGGCAAGGTGCTCGAAGCGCTCGGCCGGCTCGACGAGGCCGAACAGGCATTCGGGCAGGCACTGTCGATCGAGCCGCAGTCACCCGACGTGCTGACCGATCTCGGCAACCTGCTCCGCGTCCTGGCCCGGCCGGCGGAGGCGGAGCTCGCGTATCGGCTCGCGATCGCCGTTCGCGCCGATCACGTACTCGCGCACGCGAATCTCGGCGCGATTCTCGTCGACATGCAGCGGCTGCCGGAAGCGGAGGCGGCCAGCCGGCAGACCATTGCGCTGTGTCCGGATCATCCGGAAGCGCATTACAACCTCGGCATCGCGCTGCAGAACCTCGACCGCCTGCCCGAAGCGGAAGCGGCCTATCGCGACGCCATCCGCTGCCGGCCCGACCTGCCGCAGGCGCACAACAATCTCGGCTGCGTCCTGCGTGCGCAGGGCCGCCACGACGAAGCGGCCATCGCGTTCGCCGACGCGCTGGCGCTCGCGCCGCAGATGGCCGAAGCGCACTACAACCTCGGCACGACGTTCGCGCATGCGGGCCGCCTCGACGAAGCCGAGCGCGAATACCGCCGCGCGCTCGAGTTGCGCGCCGACTACGACGACGCGCGCTTCGGGCTGGCGACGCTGCTGCTCAGCCGCGGACGGTTCGAGGAAGGCTGGCGCCGCTACGAATCCCGCTACGAGCAGTCGACGTTCGTGCATCGCCGGACCCGCGAGGTGCTGCGGTGCGCGCAATGGCAAGGCGAGCCGCTGGCCGGCAAGACGTTGCTGGTCTGGCAGGAGGACGGCCTCGGCGACATGCTGCAGTTCAGCCGCTATTTCGCGGAATTTCGCGCGCGGCGGGCGGCGCGCGTGGTGTTCGCGTGCCAGCCGGCGCTGCATCGGCTGATGGAGACGGTCGACGGCGTCGACGCGGTGCTCGATCACGAGACGGCCACCGCGCAGGCCGCGCAATTCGATTACTGGACGAGCCTGTTGAGCGCGCCGATGCATGCCGGCACGACACTCGACACGATTCCGCCGCCGGTGCGGTTCGTCCCCGATCCGGCGCGCGTCGCCCGCTGGGGTGCGCGACTCGATGTGCTGCCGGCCGGCCCGCGTATCGGCCTCGTGTGGAAAGGCAATCCGAAGCATCACAACGATGCGCACCGCTCGCTGCCGTCGCTGGCGTTGCTGACGCCGCTGTGGAGCGTGCCGGGCGTGAATTTCGTGAGCCTGCAGAAAGGGCAGGGCGAGGACGAGGCGCGGCATCCGCCGGGCGGCTTGCCGTTGCTGCACCTGGGCTCGGAGATCGACGATTTCGCCGATACGGCCGCGATCGTCGCGCAACTCGATCTCGTGGTGTGCGTCGACACGTCGACCGCGCATCTGGCCGCATCGCTCGGCAAGCGTTGCTGGGTGCTGCTGCCGAATCAGGACGTGGACTGGCGGTGGATGCACGACCGTGAGGATTCGCCGTGGTATCCGGGCACGGTGCGGCTGTTCCGGCGCGGGCGCGAAGAAAGCTGGATTCGGCTGGCCGAGCGGCTGAGGGGGGCGTTTGCTGCGCATTTTGCAGTCGCACGCGTGACGGCGGACGAAACGGCGCGTAGCGTCTGACGTGACGGCACGCGCGGCACGGGCGCGACGACACGGCATACTGCGCGAAACGCGACCGTGCTGCCGCTGCTTATCAGATCAATCGAGGCCCTCGTGGAAAACATCATCATCGTCGGCTCCTCCGGTCACGCCAAGGTCGTGATCGACATCGTCGAACAGGCCGGCCGGTACCGGATCGCCGGGCTGGTCGATTCGTTCCGGACGCCCGGCGAGCAGACGCTCGGCTACGCGGTGCTGGGCGTCGAGCGCGATTTGCCGCAACTGGTCGACCGACACGGGATCGTCGGGCTGCTGGTCGCCATTGGCGACAATCATGCACGCGAGGCCGTGACGGCCGGGCTCGCGGCGCTCGTGCCGGGCCTGCCGCGCGTGTCGGCGGTGCATCCGGCCGCGTGCGTCGGCAAGGCGTCGACGATCGGCGCGGGCACGGTCGTGATGGCCGGCGCGGTGATCAACCCGGGCTGTTCGATCGGCGAAGGCTGCATCGTCAACACGAACGCGTCGCTCGACCACGACGGCGTGATGGCGGATTTCTCGAGCCTCGCACCGGGCGTCGTCACGGGCGGCAACTGCCGGATCGGCCGCGGCTCGGCGATCGGCCTCGGCGCGATGCTGCGGCACCGGATTGCGGTCGGCGAGCACAGCGTCGTCGGCGCGGGCGCGGTCGTCCTGCACGACGTCGAGCCGTACACGGTGGCGTACGGCAACCCGGCGCGCCGGATCCGCGCGCGCGCGGCCGACGAGCGTTACCTGTAGATGCGGCGGGTCAGAAGGCGATCAGCTCGACGATGCGGCGGACCATGTCGTCGCTGAGCGCCGGGTAGATCGGCAGGCACAACACCTTGCGCGCGGCCTCCGTTGCGACTGGCAGGTTGTCGCGGCTGGCGGACGGCAGCCCGCGGTACATCGGAAATTCCGAAATCAGCGGATGGAAGTAGCGGCGCGCGTACACGTCGTAGTCGCGCAGCTTCTGGTACAGCGCATCGCGGTCGAGCGGATAGTCTTCGTCGACGAGGATCGCGAAATACGCGTGGTTCGCGACGGTCTGGCCGCCGCGCGGCACGCAGCGGATGCCGCGCACGTCGGCCAGCAGCGTGCGGTACAACGCATCGATCTCGCGGCGGCGTGCGAGTGCGCCGTCGATATGCTGCAACTGCAGCATCCCGAACGCGGCGTTGATTTCGCTCATCTTGCCGTTGATGCCAGGTGCGACGACGGTGACCTCGTCGACGAAACCGAAGTTCTTCAGGTGGTCGATCCGCTGCTTGGTCTTCGCGTCGGGGCAGATGATCGCGCCGCCTTCGAACGTGTTGAACACCTTCGTCGCGTGAAAGCTCAGCACCGACAGGTCGCCGTGCGCGAGCACGCTGCCGTCGGCGTTCTGCACGCCGAACGCGTGCGCCGCGTCGTAGATCACGCGCAGGTTGTAGTTGTCGGCGATCTTCTGGATCGCGTCGACATCGCACGGGTTGCCGTAGCAATGCACGGGCATGATCGCGGTGGTTTGCGGCGTGATCGCCGCCTCGATGCGCGCGGGGTCGAGATTGAGCGTGCCGGGCGCGACGTCGACGAATACCGGTTTGATGCCGTTCCACAGCAGCGAATGGGCGGTCGCGACGAACGAGTACGGCGTCGTGATCACCTCGCCGGTAATGCGCAGCGCCTGCAGCGCGGTGACGAGCGCGAGGGTGCCGTTCGCGAACAGCGACAGGTACGGCACGCCGAGATAGTCGCACAGCGCGCGCTCGAACTGCTGGTGGAACGGGCCGCCATTCGTCAGCGTGCGGCTTTCCCAGATCTTCTCGAGATACGGCAGGAATTCCGCGAGCGGCGGCAGGTGCGGTTGCGTGACGTAGATGCGTTCGTGCGGCAGTTGCGCGACGGACGATGCGGGCAGGCTGGCGGTCATGGTGGTCTCTCTCGATAACGCGCGGCGCTCAGGCGTCGGCCGCGGCCTGTGCGATTGTCACGTCGTCGAACAGCGGCGTGTCGAATGCGGTGACGGGCTCTCCCGCGCACCAGCGGGCCCACATCGTGCGCAGCGCCGACGACAGCCCGGCCGCGACGACGGCCGGGCGGAACGCGGCGGACGCTCCGCAGCGCGCGCGCAGGCCGGCGCGAAGCGCCTGTAGCGCGGCGGTGTCGCGGCTGAGCGCCAGCGCCCTCGCGACGAAATCGTCCTCGTCCGTCGCGATGTACGCATCGAGCCCGACATGCTGCAGCCAGCCCGCGCTACCGCGCCCGGCCATCGTCGCGCCGGGGATCGTCACGGTCGGCACGCCCATCCATAGCGCATTCAGCGTCGTCGTCGAACCGGTGTACGGGAACGCGTCGAGGCAGAGGTCGACGCCGTGATGCTGCTGCATGTAGACGGGGATGTTCGAGCGCCGGTGAAACGTCAGGCGGTTGGCGTCGATGCCCGCCGCGGCGAACCATTCGGTCAGGACGCGCTGGTCGCCGGCATTGCCGATTGCGCCGAGCGCCATGCGGGCGGCCGGATCCGCGTGCAGCACGCGCGCCCAAACCTCGATCACGTGCGGGCTCAGCTTGTTCAGGCGGTTGAAGCTGGCGTAAGTCGTATAGCCGTTGTGCAGCGCCGGCAGCACGTTCACGGGCGGACAGTTCGGCGGCGGCATGAACGGCGCGATCGCCGGCAGCCGCACGAGCTGCTCGACGAACTGGTCGTCGAATGCGCCGTGCGGCGCGACGAAGCGGTCCGTCAGGTAGTAGTCCATTGCGGCGAGCCCGGTCGTGGCCGGATAGCCGATCCACGATGCCTGAACCGGCGCCGCGCGCTGCGCGAGCGCAACGAGCCGGTTGCGGCCGGTATGGCCCGACAGGTCGATCACGATGTCGATGCCGTCGTTGCGCACGCGTTCGAGGAAGGCCGTGTCGCTCATGCCGGCGACATTGCGCCAGGTCGTCGCGTGGGCCTTGAAACGCTCGGACGTGTCATCTTCCTCGAAGTGATTGTGGTAGAAGTGCATCGCAACGCCGGGATCGGCCGCGAGATGCTCGATCACGGGCACCGCGTAGGAGGCGACCGCGTGGCTGAACAGGTCGCCCGACACGAAGCCGACCTGCAGCTTGCGCGCCGGGTCGCGCGGGTTTGAGAACACCGCCGCGCGCTTGCGCTTGTGATTGCCGTAGCGCTCGCCGAACTTGCGGTGTGCCGCAACGAGCGTCTGCGGATCGAAGTCGCTGCTGTGCGCGATACAGAACAGCATGCTGCTGTGGGTGATGCTGTCGGTCGGGTTGATTTCGATCGAGCGCTTCAGCCAGCCTATCGCTTCCTGCGTTGCGCCCTGTTCGAGCAGCACGAAGCCGAGCGTGCCGCACGGTGCAGCGGCGCCGGGCGCAAGCTCGACCGCCCGTCGGCAGGCCGCGATCGCTTCATCCGTGCGGCGCAGCGCGAATAGCACGAGACCGCGAATCCGGAAGGCCTCCGGGTGATCGGGCTGAAGCTCGAGCAGGCGCGTGCACTGCTCGTCGGCCTCCGCGAGACGGTTCATCATCCGCAGCGTATCGGCGAGCAGCATGCGCACGAGTAATTCATCCGGCAGCAATTCGATCGTACGAAAGCCGGCCTCGATCATCTCTGCGAAGCGGCCTTCCCGATGAAGCGATGCGGACAGCGCGCGCCAGCATGCGCCGTCTTTCGGGTAGTCGGCGACCAGTTGCCGCGCAAGCGCGGTGGCTTCCGCGTGCTTGTTCCTGTCGAACAGCGCCGCGTGCTTTTGCAGCAGCGTCTGATTGGGGCGACGGATCGGCTTGCCGGCGTCGCGCTGTTCGGCCGTCGCGCCGGCCGCGATTTCCAGGACGATCGCCGTGTCGATGTCGCTCGGGGCCGTGACCGCTGCCGTCGCGAGCACGACGGCGGGCGACGCCAATTGCGCGATCAGCCCGTCGAGCGCCGGGCCGTGCACGCCGCGCTGCTGCGCGATTTCGACCGCGATCCACGCGGCGGCCGTTTGCCCGGTGCGATGCAGCGCATGAATGTAGCTGACCCAGTAGTAGCCGTTGTCCGGGTTCGCGCCGATGGCGGCTTCGAAATGCGGCACCGCGTCGGCCGCCCGGCCCGTATCGACCATCAGCACCGCGAGGTTGTAATGTGCATCGCCATGCGCGGGCACCGCGTCGAGGATGGCCTCGTACAGCGCCCGGGCGTCGTCGAACGCGCCGCTGCGCTGGCGCTCGAGCGCGTTCTCCATGACGAGCGCAATGTCCTGCGCAAGCTGCTGTTCAGGCGTGAGCGCGGCGGAGGCGGGCGGTTCGGTCGAGAACATGATGAAATCTGCGGAAAGTCGGTCGATACCATTATCGGTAGCGGGTCGTCGCGCCGATGCCGCGAGGTGACGGGAAAAGCCCGGTCAGTTTGGCCGATTGACCGGTCGGCTCAAGCCGGGCGGTGCTGCCGGCAGTGCCTAAAAAAACGCCCGCACGAGGCGGGCGGGGAGGCGAACGAGCACGCCCTCACATCAGCGCGTAGTTCTTGTTGTCGGGTGGGCGGCGCGCATGTCGAGCACGCCGCGCGGCGCGTCTTAACGGCTCGCGATGCTCTGGTACTGGCCGACGGCCTGCACGCGGCTCATCGCCGCCTGGTATTCGTCGGTCAGCTCCTGCTGCGCGCGTTGCGCGTCGGCGAAGATGCGGTCGTTGCTGACCTGCATGCGGCGGATCGCGGCGATGCCGACGGGCGGCTGGTCGGTCGAGAGCAGCGCGACGAGCTGCCAGCGCGCATCGGCGAGGCGCACGGCCTCGGCCCAGTCGGCCATCGTGGCCGCGTGTTCGATCGAGTCGGTCAGCGCGTCGATCCGGGCGATCAGTTCGGTCTGTTCCATCGGGGCTCTCCTGTCCGGCTAGCGGTCAGCTCTTGTTGTTCGCCAGCGCGCCGCCGCTGTTCGCGCCGCCGAACAGCTGGGTCAGGTATTGCGAGTTGGTGTTCATCGTCGCCATCAGCGTGTTGAGCGCGGTGAACTGCGCCTGGTACTGGGTGGTCAGCTGTGCTGCGTAGTTCGTCAGCGTAGTCTGCTGCTGGGCGACGTTCTTCAGATCGTTGCTGAGCGCGGTCGTGCGCGCGGCGATCAGGCCGTTCGTCTTCGTGTAGTTCGTGATGTTGGTCGTCAACTGCTCGCCGATCCCGTTCGTCGAGTTGAACAGGGACGCGACGCCCGTCGGATTGTTCTGCAGCGCGCCGTTGAGCGCGGTACTGTCGACCTTCAGCGTGCCGTCGGCCTGCAGCGTGACGCCGATCGACGCGAGGTTGACCGTCGAGCCGTTGGTGTTCACGCCGCTCGCGACGATAGACGCGAGCGCGTTCTTGATCGTGTTGAGCGTCGAGTCGCCGAGCAGCGGGCCTTGCGACGACGCGCCGGACGTGAAGCTCGACAGCGAGCCCATCGTCGTGACGAGCGTGTTGTAGAGCGTCGCGAAGTTGTTGATCGCGGCGGCCTGGGATTTCGTGTCGGTCGCGACCGTCAACGTTTGCGGCTGCGTGGCGCTGACGGCGGCGCTGGTCAGGTTCAGCGTGACGCCGGTGATCGCGCTCGTCACGGTGTTGCTCGCGCTCGTGCCGGCGATCCCGTTGATCGTGAACGCGGCGTCCTGCGCGGCCGTGCTCTGCTTCCACGCGGCGCTGCCGTTCGCGGACGTGATCGTCGACTGGCCGCCCGTCGTGCTGGCCGTCGACGTGACGCCGAGGCTGGACAAGCCGTTGTCGCCCGCGACGTTGCTGAGCGCGACGCCGATCGTGCTCGCCGCGCCGGTCGGCGTCGAGCTGAGCACGAGGTGCGCGCCGTCGCTGCCGTTGACGACCGACGCGACGATGCCCGGGTTGCCGGTCGCGGTGTTGATCGCGGCGGCGATGCCGGACAGCGTGTTGTTGGTGTTGTTCACGTCGACCGTGAACGACTGGCTGCCGAGCGACAGCGTCATCGTGCCGGTGCCGAGCGCGGTCGACGCGCCGAACGCGGCCGACGACAGCGATTGCGACGTCGCGATCTGCGTGACGCCGACCGAATAGCTGCCGGCCACCGCGCCGGCGCCCGCGGTCGCGGTGAGGCCGGTGCCGCTCGCGGTCGCGGTGAAGGTGTTCTGCAGCGAGCCGTTCGACAGCGTCGTGAGGCTGGCCTGCAGTGCGCTCAGCGCGGCCGACAGCGCGCCGTACGCGGAAATCTGGGTGTTGTCGCTGCTTTGCTGCGCGTTGAGCGCGGCGGCCTGACCGGCGGTTTTCGCATTGACGAGTGCCGTCACGAGCGAGTTGACGTCCATCGACGAGTTGCCGGTCGAACCGCTGATGATCGATTGGGCAGCCTGTTGCAGCTGGCTGTTGGCCGAATTGTTGGCGGCAGTGACGGCGGAATTGATCGTCGACATCGTAGTGCTCCGTGCGGCGGATGATCCGTGGAATTCTGGGTGGAGACTTGGCGGTGGGGCGACACCCCGCGCGCCAAGTGCCTGCGGCCGGGCCGCGCGTTACGCGGGGCCCGGCCGTGGGTTGCTACGCGATTACTGCAGGAGCTTCAGGACCTGCTGCGGCAGCGAGTTCGCCTGTGCGAGCACCGAGATGCCTGCTTGCTGCAGCACCTGGTTCTTCGACATGTTCGCGGTTTCCTGCGCGAAGTTCGCGTCGGTGATCTGCGACTGTGCCGACGACAGGTCGGTCGATTCTGCCTGCTGCGACGTGGCGATTGCCGTGAAACGGTTTTGTGCCGCGCCGAGTGCCGCCTGCACGTTGTTCACCGTCTGCAGCGCGTTGTCGATCGACACCATCGCGACGTTCGCCCCGCTGACCGTGCTGATGTCGAGGTTCGACACGGTAGCCGGTTTGTTGACGGCGTTGATCTGGCTGATCGCGTTGGTGATTGCCGTCTGTTGTGCCGCGGAGGTGCCCGCGCCGGTTGCGCCGGTCTGCAGCGTCAGATTGCCAACTGCCGTTCCGGTGCCGGTGGTTGCGTTTGCGCCGAACACCGACTGTGCAACGGTTTGCGAGATGGAGCCGCCGTTCTGATCGGTGAACGTGTAGCCACCCTTACCGTCGGACAGCACGTTGATCGCGGTGATCGTTGCGCCCGAACCGGTGTACGCACCGTTGTTGTCGAGCGACAGACCCGTTACCGTACCAACCGTCTGGCCCTTCTGCACCAAGCCGCCGCCGATCTTCGCAGCCGACATGCTCTGGCTCAGGTCCAGCGAAATCGTCTGGCCGACGTTCGCGCCGACCTGGAACGACACGATGCCTGCCGAGCCGTCGAGAATGTTCGTGCCGTTGTACGTCGTTTGCGACGCGATACGGTTCACTTCCTGGATCTGCTGCGAAACTTCCTGCTGCAGTGCTGCCTGGTCGGTCGTGGACATCGTGCCCGTCGACGCCTGGACGGCCAGCTGGCGGATACGCTGCAGGCTGTTCGTCAGCGACGACAGTGCGCTCGAAGCCGTTTGAATCATCGACACGCCGTCGTTGGCGTTCGACACGCCCTGGTTCAGACCGTTGATCTGGGTCTGCATCCGGGTCGAGATCGCGAGGCCTGCTGCGTCGTCCGCTGCGCTGTTGATGCGCTTGCCCGACGACAGGCGCGTGATGGCCTGGGACAGGGCGTTTTGCGAGCCGTTGAGGTTCTGCTGTGCAACCAGCGAGTTGATGTTGCTGTTAATTCCGAGCATGGAAAAATCTCCTGTGTAAGCCGAAAGCCCTGGAAAGCCGTTTTGGCGTCGGCGGAAGCACTCGTTCATTGCTGGCCGCCTCAGAGCAGGATTTCGGCGTACCAAAACAAAACTTGAGGGGCGCTTGCAGATTCGGCCCGATTTTTTATCCTTCTTTGTCATTTCGGAACGGCGCAGCGTGGCGCCGGGTTAAACGGGGCAGAAACCGGTGCAGAGACGCAGTCGCGATGCTGTGCGCACACGACCGACAAAAGGGTGGTTTTGTCTGTGATTCCCTGCTATCATGGCGGGCTGAATTGAGATTTTCTGTCACGCCTTTGCCGGTTTCGGCATGTCTGCTGGCAGTCAAACGCGGCGCTGCACGCGGTTGTGAAGCGTACTCGCGGTGCTTTCCGCCTCTCTTTTCCGGCCTCCGAGGCCGTATTTCCGCTCGTTTCGCCTGTTGTGGGGACGCTCGGATGGCCGGTGCGTGGCGCTTGGCCGCTACGTTTTTGACCGTTTAAGCAATTTAGGAACGACATGACGACGATTCTTCTGAAAGAAAACGAGCCGTTCGAAGTGGCGATTCGCCGCTTTCGTCGCGCTATCGAAAAAAATGGCCTGATCGCTGAACTGCGTGAGCGCCAGTCTTACGAAAAGCCGACCGCAGTCCGCAAGCGCAAGAAGGCAGCAGCCGTCAAGCGCCTGCACAAGCGTCTGCGCAGCCAGATGCTGCCGAAGAAGCTCCACTAAGAGCGTCTGCCGGTTCGCCGCAAAACGGCGGAGTGTGCCTCGAAAGAGGCCGCTCCGCCGTTTTGCTTTGGCGGGCCGGGAAAATCCCGAGGCCATTGCGGCGTGGGTGTTCCCGCCGGCTGGCGAGACCCTGCGGCCAGCGGGTTGCGGCCGCCGGCCGCGGCGTTCAGAAATCGATCTTCGCGCTCAGGCTCACCGTGCGCGGGTCGCCCGGCTTCACGTAGTCCGCGTACTGGTATTCCCAGTAACGGCGGTTCAACACGTTGTCGATCGATGCGCGCAGCGTCACGTCGTGCCGTCCGACCCGCGTCAGGTAACGCGCGCCCGCGTTGACGACGAGAAAGCCCGGTGCGTCGAGGCCGCCGGCCGCGCGCAGCGGCGTCGCGCCGGTGAATTTCGCGTCGACGCCGAGCGTCAGCCCCGGCACGCCCGGCACCGCATAGCCGAGGTCGCCGGCGAGCACGAAGCGCGGCGCGCCGGCCACGCGGTTGCCATTGTTGCCGATCCCGTTCGCGTACCACGCGTCGAGCAGCATCGCGTCGACGCCCGCGTTCCAGTGCGCGCCGAATTTCGCGCGCGCGCCGACCTCGATCCCCTGAATGATCGATTCGCCGTCCTGCACGTAGACGTTCGCGGCGTTCGCGTATTCGGCGCTGCGCTCGATGCGGAACAGCGCGGCCGTCGCGCTCCAGCGCGCGTGCTCGCTCTTGATCCCCAGCTCGTACTGCTTGCTGCGCAACGGCTTGAGCACCTGGCCCGTGTTCGCGTAGACGTCGTTCACGCGGCTGCCGGGCTCGAGCGACTCGGCGTAGCTCGCGTACGCGGTGGTCGTCGGCGCGAGCTTGAACATCACCGCGAAGGTCGGCGTCACTACGCCGTTCTGGCGATAGCCGGGGGCCTCGGCGCCGCTCGCCTGGAACGCGCGCTGCGCGTAGTTCATGTAGCGCACGCCGGCCAGCACCGACCAGCGCTCGGTCAACTGCACGGTGTCGCTCGCGAACAGCGATTTCTGCACGATCTCGCTCGTGCGGTACTGGATGAAACCGTGCGGACTCTCGTAGCGGTACGGATTCGGCGCATAGAGGTTGCCGGCGCCGAGCGGCACGAACACGCTGTTCGCCGAATAGTCGTTCGCCTGCTTCTGCCACGACGCGCCGAGCACGATCTGGTGGCTGAACGGGCCCGTGCGTACCTTGCCCTCGACCATCGCGCGCCACTGGCTGAAGCGGTGATCCTCCATGCCGACGTAGCGGCTGTCGGTGTAGTTGCCGGCCGCGTCCTGCAGGTAGAGCGTGCTTTCGTTACGCCGGCGCGTCGCCTTGCTGTAGCTGTACGTGACGTCGAGCTGCCAGTCGGGCGCGAGCTGGTATTGCAGCCCGGTCGTATAGAGCTGCAGGTTCGTGTTCAGGTACTGGTCCTTGCCGCCCAGGTTCGTCGATCCGCCGCTGATCGTCGCGGGCAGCGCGCCGCCCGGATAGCTGCCGGTGAAGATCGACGGCGTCTGGCCCGTCGTGCGGCGGTCCTGGTACAGCGCGCCGAACGACACGGACAGGTCGCGCGTCAGGTTCGCCTGCAGCGCGAGCGACACGCTGTCGCGGCGGATGTTGCCGTCGTTGTAGGTCTTGCCTTCCTCGTGGGTCGCATTCAGCCGCGCGCCGAACATGTGGTCGGGCCCGAAGCGCTGGCCGAGATCGACATGCTCGGTCCACACGTTGGTGCTCCGGTAACCGATGTCGACGCTGCGCACCGGTTCGGCGCCCGGCTGCTTCGTCACGTAGTTGACGACGCCGCCCGGCGTCACGAAGCCATACAGGAAGCCGCCGAGCCCCTTCAGCAGTTCGACGCGATCGAGCTGCTCGTACGGCATCGTGATGCCGTACGTGACGAACGGCAGTCCGTCGATCTTGTAGCCGTTCTGCCAGTCGAGCTGCATGCCGCGCACCGTCATGTAGCTGGCCCAGGCGCTGTAGGCGCCGCTGTTGTCCGACACCGACGCGTCGTTCGCGAACACGTCGCCGAGCTTGTACGGCTGGCGGGCCTCGAGCTCTTCCGACGTGACGATGGTCGTCGAGAACGGCGTGTCGAGCTGGCGGCGGGTGCCGAGCGCACCCGTCGAGATCGTGTCGGTCAAGTGTTGCGGCGAATCATGCGCGGCCGTGATGTTGAGGGCGGGCAGTACCGCGGCGTCGCCGGGCGAATCGTCTGCGTGCGCGAGCGACGCGGCAAGGCAGGCGAGGGCGGCGGCCACGCGGCGTGGACGGACAGGCGGGCGGGCGAGGCAGACGGTCATGGCGAGCGAGTAAAAATGCGAGTAAGAATCATTCGCATTGCGTTAAAATGTCGCGCATCGTATCAAAACCCGCCAACCGCGCAACAATTCCATGCCGCGTACAAGGGCATCCGGCCTCGCCGGGCCCGACCGGATGACCGTTGCGCGGCGCTCGCCATGAAATGAACTGCATCCCGTCGAATCGGGGCCGCCGCTCGTGCCGGCCCGCTTTTCTTGCGCCGCGCACGCGATGAACGCGTTCCTGCGACCGTTTCTCGTGCGCCTGCACCGCTGGTTCGGGCTCGCCATCGCGCTGTTCCTGTTCGTCGCGGGGCTCACCGGCGCGCTGATCGCGTGGGACCATGAACTCGATGCGGCGCTGAACCCGGCTTTCTATACCGCGCGCAGCGGCGCGGCGCCGCTTGCGCCGCTCGAGCTCGCGGCGCGTATCGAAGCCGCCGATCCGCGCGTGCAGGTGACCTATCTGCCGCTCGCGATCGAACCGGGGCACACGCTGCAGGCGGGCGTGATGCCGCGTACCGATCCGGCGACCGGCCAGCCGTACGCACTCGGTTTCAGCCAGATCGCCGTCGATCCCGCGACCGGCAGGGTGCAGGGCCGCCGCGAATGGGGCGCGCCGTCGCTCGCGCGGCTCGACCTGATGCCGTTCATCTACCGGCTGCACTACTCGCTGTTCCTGCCCGTGTACGGCGGGATCAATTTCGGGTTCTGGGTGATGGGCGTCGTCGGCATCGTGTGGGCGATCGACAGCCTGATCGCGCTCGTGCTCGCGTTTCCGAACCTGAAAAGCTGGCGCAAGTCGTTCGCGTTCCGCGTGCGGCGCGGCGGCTATCCGCTCGTGTTCGACCTGCACCGCTCGGGTGGCGTGTGGGTGTGGGGGCTGCTGCTCGTCGTCGCGGTCACGTCGATTTCGATGAACCTCGCCGTGCCCGTCGTGCGCCCGCTGGTCTCGCTGGTGTCGCCGCTCGCCGAAACGCCGTACACGAATCCCGAACATTTCCCGCCGGCCCCGCCGGGCAGCCCGGTGCTGCCGCGCGAGCGGATCGTCGAGATCGCGCGCTCGGCCGGCCGCGACGCGGGGATCGCCGCGCCGCCGGGCGCGCTGCTGTTCGCCCCTGCGATGAACGCTTACGCGGTCGGGTTCTTCACGCCCGGCAACGACCATGGCGACGTCGGGCTCGGCAACGCGTGGCTGTACTGGAATGCGGTGACCGGCAAGCCCGTCGCGGCGCAGGTGCCGGGCCGCGGTTCGGCCGGCGACCTGTTCATGCAGGCGCAGTTTCCGCTGCACTCGGGGCGGATCGCCGGTGTCGCCGGACGTGTCGCCGTGAGCATGCTCGGCATCGTGATCGCGATGCTGAGCGTGACGGGCGTCTGCATCTGGGTGAAGAAGCGCAGCGCACGCGTGCGAGCTACGCGAAGCGCGCGGGCGGCCGTATCGGCGTCGTCGCGCGCGGCGCGGTAAAGGCCGAACGGCAAGTAACGAGCGGCAGGCGGACGGTGCCACCGCCGCAGGGTGGCGGCGCGGCGTCCGACCGAGTTTGCACCGGCGCCGTCAGCCCGCCTGGCGCAGGCGTGCCGGCTGCTTGCCGCCGAGCGCCGCGCATCGTGCGTGGCAAGGGCAGCCGGCTTCGTGATCGTTGACCATGCCGGTCGCCTGCATCAGCGCATAGCAGATCGTCGAGCCGACGAACTTGCAGCCGTACGCCTTCAGCGCCTTGCTGAGCGCGTCGGACTGTTCGGTGGACGCGGGCGCGTCGCGGTACGACTGCCACGCATTCTGAACCGGCGTGTCGCCGACGAACGACCACAGGAACGCGGCGAGCGACCCGTGCTCTTCCCGGATGCGCTGCACCGCGCGCGCGTTGGTCACCGCCGATTCGACCTTCGCGCGGTTGCGAACGATGCCCGGGTTCTCCAGCAATTTCTCGATGCGCTTGGGCGTGAAGCGCGCGACGGCGTCGACGTCGAAATCGGCGAATGCTTCGCGATAGCCCGCGCGCTTGTTCAGGATCGTCGACCACGACAGCCCGGCCTGCGCGCCTTCCAGGATCAGCATTTCGAACAAGTGGCGATCGTCGTGCGACGGCACGCCCCACTCGGTATCGTGATAGTGAGCGTCCGCTTCCGTCTTCACCCAGTTGCACCGCTGCGACATCGTCTGCCTCGTCTTCAGTGTCGATTCGATCGCGCCAGCATAGCGGAAGCCCTTTGGGCGGGATAGCCGGCCGAACGGCAGATGGGCGCGCGGCGCCGATCCGGTTAAGCTTGGCGCCTGTTCGAATCAGCGGGATGAAGGCATGGCGGCATTACTTTTTGCGATCGGCATCGACGGTGGCGGCACGGGCACGCGCGCGGTGCTGGCAGACCGGCACGGGCGCGAGCTGGCGCAGGGGCGTGGCGGCCCGTCGGGGCTCGGCCTCGGTATCGAGCGCGCATGGGCGTCGATCGGCGCGGCCTGCGCGGACGCGTTCACGCAGGCCGGTCTCGCGTTCGAGTGGTCGCAGTGCGCGCTCGGCTGCGGGCTCGCCGGCGTCAACAACGCGGCGTGGCTCGCCGCGTTCCGCGCACGGGCACCGCTCGAAGCGCTCGCGATCGAAAGCGATGCGTACACGACTGTCGTCGGCGCGCACGGCGGCGCGCCGGGGCTCATCGTCGCGCTCGGCACCGGCAGCATCGCCGCGGCGCTCGATGCGGCCGGCGCGTGCCGGATCGCGGGCGGTTTCGGTTTTCCGTCCGGGGACGAGGCGAGCGGCGCGTGGCTCGGCCTGCGCGCGCTCGCCTATGCGCAACAGGCACTCGACGGTCGCGTGCCGCGCGACGCGTTCGCCACCGCACTCCTTGCGGAAACGGGCGCGCAGAATCGCGACGCGCTCGTCCAGTGGTCGTGCGACGCGAACCAGACGGTCTACGCGCGTCTCGCGCCGATCGTGTTCGCGCACCGCGCGCACCCGGTCGCGAGCGCGCTGATCGCGCAAGCCGGCGACGAGATCGGCAAGATGATCGACGCGCTCGATCCGCAGCAGGCGCTGCCGGTCGCACTGTGCGGCGGGCTGGCGGACGCGCTCGCGCCGGCCGTGCCGGTGCGGCACGCCGCGCGGCTGCGCGCGCCGCTAGACGATTCTGCGCATGGTGCGCTGCGGCTCGCGCTGCAGGCGTTGCGGGCCGCGGAGGGCTGCTAGGTGAGCTAGGTGAGCTAGGTGAGCTAGGTGAGCTAGGTGAGCTAGGTGAGCTAGGTCGGCTAGGTCGGCTAGGTCGGCTGGGTCGGCTGGGTCGGCTAGGGCCGCGGAGGGCGGCCAAGGTGAGCGGCGCGTGCGGAAGATGCCGCGCCGCAGCAGCGCCTCGGGCGGCGCGGGGCCGGCAACCGTCCGGCGCGCTGTCGGGCACGACGTTAAAATGACGCTTCCTCCGTGCCGCGAGCGCCACTCCCCCGTCCCATGTACAAAGTCATCGCCACCGATCTCGACGGTACGCTGCTGAACAGCGACCACCAGCTCGACCCGTACACGATCGACACCGTCCGCCGGCTCGACCGCGACGGCGTGCAGTTCGTGATCGCCACGGGGCGCCATTACGCGGACGTCGCCGGCATTCGCGATGTCCTCGGCATCCGGCCGTACCTGATCACGTCGAACGGCGCGCGCGTGCATGCGCCGGACGACACGACGATCCACGCGCAGGACATCGACGCAGCGGTCGTGCGCAGCCTCGTGCAGCCGGAAGTCGTCGGCGCGCACGGCCGCGTGATCGTCAACCTGTTCACCAACGACGGCTGGCTGATCGACCGCGAAGCGCCGCACCTGCTCGAATTCCACCAGGATTCTGGCTTCCGGTACGAAGTGATCGACATGGCCGCGCACGACGGCGCGGCTATCGCGAAGGTGCTGTATATCGGCGAACCGGCCGATCTGGCGGTCGTCGCCGAGCAGATGCGCGTGCAGTTCGGCGATACGCTGTACGTCACGTACTCGCTGCCCGACTGCCTCGAAGTGATGACCGCGAACGTGTCGAAGGGGCGCGCGCTGCGCACGGTGCTCGCGCGGCTCGGCATCGACGCCGGCCACTGCATCGCGTTCGGCGACAACATGAACGACATCGACCTGCTCGAAACCGCCGGTCACGCATTCATGATGAACAACGCGAACCCCGACCTGGTGGCGCGACTGCCGCACATCCCGCGGATCGGCAACAACTTCGACGCGGGCGTCGCGCGCCACCTGCGCACGCTGTTCTCGCTCGAAGGCGACGTCGTCGCGTCCTGAGCGCCCGCGCCGGGCGCGTTTTCCGCGCGGAAATGAAAAACGGGCGCCAGGGGCGCCCGTCGAAATTGCCTGCCTCGATGTTCTTCGACAGCGTGAGGCTCGCTGCTCTGCTCGCTTGACCCCGTAGTGTTTTATTCGCTTGTGCGAGCTGATGCGGGCAGCAGGTCGACGGCGTCGTCACGCCCGGCGACCAGCGGGTAGATGATCCCCGCGAGTACCGCGCCGATCAGCGGCGCGACCCAGAACAGCCAGAGCTGGCCGATCGCGTCGCCGCCCACGAACAGCGCCGGGCCGGTCGAGCGCGCCGGGTTCACCGACGTGTTGGTGACCGGGATCGAGATCAGGTGAATCAGCGTCAGGCACAGCCCGATCGCGATCGGCGCGAAGCCGGCCGGCGCGCGCTTGTCGGTCGCGCCGAGGATCACGAACAGGAAGAAGCCCGTCATCACGACTTCGCAGATGAACGATGCGGCGAGCGAGTAGTGGCCGGGCGAGCGATCGCCGAAGCCGTTCGTCGCAAAGCCGCTGCCGACGACATCGAAACCCGGCTTGCCGGTTGCGATCAGGTACAGCACGAACGCGCCGAGCGTGGCGCCGACGACCTGCGCGACGATGTACGGCGCGAGATCGCGTGCCGGGAAGCGGCCGGCGACCGTCAGGCCGACGCTCACCGCCGGATTCAGGTGGCAACCCGAGATGTGGCCGATTGCGAATGCCATCGTCAGTACGGTCAGGCCGAAGGCGAGTGCGACGCCGGCAAAACCGATGCCGAGGCCCGGAAAGGCGGCGGCCAGCACGGCGCTTCCGCACCCGCCGAGCACCAGCCAGAACGTGCCGAATACCTCTGCAGCGAGACGCTGAGAAAGATTCATCTAAGGACCTCGTTCAAGTGGGTTGAAGACCCCGGACGACGCAACGAATTTATTTCGTCGTCTGGAATTGGTCTGGATTATAGGAAATGAATCGGGTCCAAGAGGGTAAACGATTGTTAAATTTGAATGGCTGACGAATGCCTTTTATTAGAATAAGTCCGCATTCTCGATATAGGCGATTCGGTTAAAGATGGCAGCATTTATTTCGAAGGGCAGGGCGGCAGTGCGGATGACGTAACGGATGTTGGTGTCCCGGCCGGATTCGCCGGGGCCGCATCATCGAAAAGGGGAGTCGAAAAATGTCTCAATACGCGAAACTCAAGGCGCAGATCGCCGATCTGCAAGCCCAGGCGGACGACGTGCGCCGCCAGGAAGTGGCAGCGGTGATTGCCGATGTCCAGCGAATGATTGCCGAGTATGGCCTGACGGCCCAGGACCTGGGCTTCGCGGAGCGGGCGCGGCGCGGGCGACCGCCGAAGAAGGCGCCGCTGCCGCCGAAATACCGCGATCCGAAGTCGGGTGCAACCTGGAGCGGGCGCGGCAAGCCGCCGAATTGGATCGCCGGCAAAAACCGCGATCGTTTCCTGATCGAGTGAGCGCCCGCCAAATAGAAAGAGCCGCATCGACGATGCGGCTCTTTTGTTTTGCGCGCCGATTTCGGCGCGGATTTTCCGGAATATTTTCCGCGCGGATTTCCGTGTCAGGCGCCCGCGACCCGGCGCAATGCCGGTTGCTTGGTTGCCGCGCAAAGCGATTCGTAAGTTTCGACGTAACGCTGCGCCATTGCCTTCGAGCTGAAACGCGTGTCGAAACGCGCGCGGATCGCGCTGCGCGACAGGCTGTCGATCCGGTGCAGCGCGCCGACCGCGCCCTGCACGTCTTCGACGATGAAGCCGGTCACGCCGTCCTCGATCACTTCCGGCACCGAGCCGCGGTTGAACGCGACGACCGGCGTGCCGCAGGCCATCGCCTCGATCATCACCAGGCCGAACGGTTCCGGCCAGTCGATCGGGAACAGCAGCGCCTTCGCGCCGGACAGGAACGCCGGCTTTTGCGCTTCGTTGATCTCGCCGATGAATTCGACATGCGCCTGGTCGAGCAGCGGCTCGATCACTTCCTTGAAGTAGTCCGCGTCGGCCTTGTCGACCTTCGCGGCAATCTTCAGCGGCAGCCCGCTTTGCGCGGCGATCCGGATCGCGGTGTCGACACGCTTTTCGGGGCAGATCCGGCCGAGGAACGCGAGATATTCGGGCTTCACGTCCGGCTGCGGCGTGAGCAGCGTGTCGGGCAGCCCGTGGTACACGGTGCCGGCCCACGCGGCCTGCGGCAGCGGCTTGCGCTGGTTGTTCGAGATCGACACGACCGGCGAATCCGGGAACGCGTCGAACACCGGCTGCAGCTCCGGCAGGTCGAGGCGGCCGTGCAGCGTCGTCACGTACGGCGTGTCGAGGCGCGACATCAGCGGGAACGGCAGGTAGTCGAGGTGGAAGTGCAGCACGTCGAATTCGTGCGCGACCCGGGCGACCTGCTCGAGGAGCCGCATATGGGGCGCCATCGAATCGCGGACCGACGGGTCGAGCCGCAGCGCGCGCGGCCACGCCGCCTCGAGGCGGGCCGACGTGACGGAGTCGCCGCTGGCGAACAGCGTCACGTCGTGGCCGAGCTCGACGAGCGCCTCGGTGAGGTAGGACACGACACGCTCGGTGCCGCCGTAGAGTTTCGGCGGGACGGCTTCGTAAAGCGGCGCGATCTGGGCAATTCGCATGGGTGTTCTCCTGTGTCGATCCGACGGCGCGACGGCGCCGGTGCGGATCCGTACAAGGTTGCGGAACTTGCCGACGCACGCGGTTGGCGGTACGTGGCCGGGCCTTGGGCGGAGTGCGCGGGGCGCCGGTCGGCAAGCTGCGGGGCGGGCCGGCACGGCTCGCGCCGCCGCCCATTCGAGTCCATTATCGATATCGCCCTGAGGGGTTCGAGTGTTTTTTCAAACACTTAAGGCTTGTTACACGATGAAATACGCGAAAACCCCGAGAAAAAGGGCGCGGAATCGTGAATTGCCACAGCCATAACTATTGTTGCGCTATCGTGAAAAACCACTATAATTTTTACCGATCCGATTGTCGGCAGCCCTGCCGGCAAGCCTTGCGCCACGCGCGCGGCGGCCACTAGACCCCTCGCAACCGAATCCGCGTTGCAACCCGTTTTCCGACTGTCCCTTTCAATTCGCCTTGTCGGAAAAATTCCTACACGGTTTACAGACAAATCCTGCATGGCATACGCCACTTCGCTGATACCGACATAAATCCCGTTTGGCCAAAATTCGCCCTGTAAGACTATAAACGAGCCGACTGAGCGCCCGGTGCGCACTGATCGAGCAAACGTTTTCATAACATGAACGGCCAAAGCAAAGTTTTTTAACGGGGGAATCATGAGCGCCACCAGCGAAATGCTCAGTGAGATCAAAGAGGTCAACCTGTCGTACCTCCTCCTCGCGCAGCGCCTGCTGCGGGAAGACAAGGCGATGGGCATGTTCCGCATGGGCATTTCCCAGGAACTCGCCGACGTGCTCGCCAACCTCACGCTCGCCCAGACCGTGAAGCTGGCTGCGTCGAACCAGATGCTGTGCCGCTTCCGCTTCGATGATCACGCGCTGCTGTCGTCGCTCGCCGACAAGGGCCGCAGCGACGTCGTCACGCACGCCCACTCGGCCATCCTGATGGCCGGGCAGCAGGTCGAAGGCGTCCGCTGATCCATCCCGCCTTGCGTCTGTCCCGGCGTGCCGCGCCGGCCGGCAGCGTATCGGCTATTGATTCGAACAACGTCAAGCGGACGGTTATCACCATGGCAAGCAAAAGCGTCGTGATCGAGGTGAAGGAAATCACCCTCGCCATCGAACTGATCGAACTGGGCGCCCGGCTGCAGCTGCTGGAGGCGGAGACGAGCCTGTCGCGGGACCGTCTGATCAAGCTGTACAAGGAACTGAAGGGCGTGTCGCCGCCGAAGGGGATGCTGCCGTTCTCGACCGACTGGTTCATGACGTGGCAGCCGAACATCCACTCGTCGCTGTTCTACAACATCTACCGGTTCATGCAGGACCACGGCCGCTGCGAGCCGATCCAGTCGATCGTGAAGGCGTACCGGCTCTATCTGGAGCACGTGAACCTCTCCGGCGACGAGGCCGCGCTGAGCCTCACGCGGGCATGGACGCTGGTGCGCTTCTTCGATTCGGGGATGCTGCAGATGACGCCGTGCACGCGCTGCGGCGGCCACTTCGTCGCGCACGCGCATGATCCGCATCAAGGTTTCGTGTGCGGGCTGTGCCAGCCGCCGTCGCGCGCCGGCAAGACCCGCAAGGCCGCCGCCGCGCGCGCCGAACTGGCCGCCGCCGCGGCCTGAGCGCCAGGCCGGGCAAGGCAGGACGGGGCGCGCGCGGCGCACGGGCGACGCCCGCGGGCCGCGCGAATCGTCTGCGCATTGCTCTGGTAAACACCGTCGGGCCGCCGCCGGGCGGCCGCGAAAGTTTTCCTGCCGACTGCCGTAAACCTGTTTAACGGCGGTCTCCCCGCCGGTCTTTCGTGAGGGACAGGCAGTGCTGATTATCGTGGGAACACTCGTGACGCTGTTGTCCGTCTTCGGCGGTTATGCGCTGGCAGGCGGGCATCTGGGCGCCTTGATCCAGCCGGTCGAGATCCTGATGATCGTGGGCGCCGGCGTCGGCGCGTTCATTCTCGGCAACGGCGGCAAGACCATCAAGGCCACGCTGCGCGTGCTGCCGACGCTTTTCAAGGGCTCGAAATACACGAAGGACGTCTATATGGAGCTGATGGCGCTTCTTTACGTGCTGCTCGCGAAGGCACGCAAGGAAGGCACGCTGACGCTCGAGGCCGACATCGACGATCCGCAAAAGAGCCCGATCTTCACGCAATACCCGAAGATCCTCGCCGATCGCCACATCGTCGAATTCCTGACCGACTACCTGCGCCTGATGGTGGGCGGCAACATGAACGCGTTCGAGATCGAAAGCCTGATGGACGAGGAGATCGAGACGCACCACGCGGAAGGCGAAGGCCCGGCGCACGCGCTGATGCGCGTCGGCGACGCGATGCCGGCGTTCGGCATCGTCGCGGCTGTGATGGGCGTCGTGCACACGATGGCGTCGGCCGACAAGCCGCCCGCGGTGCTGGGCGCGATGATCGCGCAGGCGCTGGTCGGCACGTTCCTCGGGATCCTGCTGTCGTACGGGCTGATCGGGCCGCTCGCGAGCCTCGCGGAGCAGCGCGTTGCCGAGTCGACCAAGATGTTCCAGTGCATCAAGGTGACGATCCTCGCGACGCTGAACGGCTATGCGCCGGCGATCGCGGTCGAGTTCGGCCGCAAGGTGCTGTTCTCCACCGAGCGCCCGTCGTTCTCCGAGCTCGAAGAACATGTGCGCCGCGTGAAGGCGAAGTGACGCGGAGCGACCGATGAGCAAGAGCAAGGATCGCGCGATCGTCGTCAAGCGGGTGGCCCCGGCGAAGAAGGGCCACCACGGCGGCGCATGGAAGCTCGCGTACGCGGACTTCATGACCGCGATGATGGCGTTCTTCCTGCTGATGTGGCTGCTGAGTTCGGTCACGCCGGTGCAGCTGAAGGGGATCGCCGAATACTTCAACATGCCGCTGAAGGCCGCGATTCTCGGCAGCGGCGATCGCAGCTCGCAGGACGCGAGCATCATCAACGGCGGCGGCCGCGACCTGTCGAGCGTCGACGCCGGCACGCTGCGCCGCACCGACGGCACGACGTCGCTCGCCGAGCGCGTCGCGAAGCCGGTCGACGAGCATGCGCAAGCGCAGGCGCAGGGCGCGCTCGAACGGCTCGAGCAGGCGCGCCTGCACGACCTGCAGATCAAGCTGATGGCCGCGATCGAGGCCAATCCGACGCTGCGCCAGTTCAAGCAGCAGATCCGCATCGATTCGACGCTGATGGGGCTGCGCATCGAGATCGTCGATACGCAGAAGCGGCCGATGTTCGCGATGTCGAGCGACCACGTCGAGCCGTACATGCGCGACATCCTGCGCGAGATCGGCAAGACGCTGAACGACGTGCCGAACCGGATCATCGTCCAGGGCCATACCGACGCCGTGCCGTACGCGGGCGGCGAGGGCGGCTACAGCAACTGGGAGCTGTCGGCCGATCGCGCGAACGCGTCGCGCCGCGAGCTGATCTCCGGCGGCATGGACGAGGCGAAAGTGCTGCGCGTGCTGGGCCTCGCGTCGACGCAGAACCTGAACAAGGCCGATCCGCTCGATCCGGAAAACCGCCGGATCAGCGTGATCGTGCTGAATCGCAAATCCGAAGAAGCGCTGATGCGCGACGACGCGACGACGACGACGCTGTCCGCCGACGCGGCCGGTTCGAAGCTGCTCGCGCAGCAGCTCGGCGGCCCGGCGCCGGCGGTGCGTCCGGTCGTGGCGAGCGCCGTTGCCGTGGCGCCGAAACCCTGACGTTTCCGAGACAGACATGATCCGAACCATTCTCGCCATCGACGACTCCGCGACCATGCGTGCGCTGCTGCAGGCCACGCTTGCGCAGGCCGGCTACGACGTGACGGTGGCGCCGGACGGCGAAGCCGGCTTCGACATGGCGGCGACGGCGCCGTACGACCTGGTTCTGACCGACCAGAACATGCCGCGCAAGAGCGGGCTCGAGGTGATCGCCGCGCTGCGCAAGCTGAGCGCGTACGCGGACACGCCGATCCTCGTGCTGACGACCGAGGGCAGCGACGCGTTCAAGGACGCCGCACGCGACGCGGGTGCGACCGGCTGGATCGAAAAGCCGATCGACCCGGGCGTGCTGGTCGACCTGGTCGCCACGCTGTCCGAGCCGGCTGCCTCCTGACATGAACGCGACGAATTCAACCGGTGACCGGGCATGACTCTCGACATCACTCAGTTCTACCAGACCTTTTTCGACGAAGCGGACGAGCTGCTCGCGCAGATGGAGCAGCTGCTGCTGAATCTCGACGTCGATTCGCCCGATCCCGAGGATCTGGCGGCGATCTTTCGCGCTGCGCATTCGATCAAGGGCGGCGCGGCGACGTTCGGCTTTTCCGCGCTGACCGATACGACGCACATCCTCGAATCGCTGCTCGACCGCGCACGCAACCATGAGCTGACGCTGACCAAGGACATGGTCGACGCGTTCCTCGAGACCAAGGACGTGCTGTCCGACCAGCTCGTCGACTACCGCGCGAGCGCCGAACCGGACGCGGCCGCCGCCGCGGCGATCTGCGCAAAGCTCGAGCGGCTGAAGGCCGAAAGCGGGGCGGGTGCATCCGCTGCCGCAGCCGAGCCCGCGCCGGCCGCCCCGGTTGCCCCGGTTGCCGCAGCCGTGGCGCCGCCCGCCGCGCCCGCCGCCGGCGGCGACCGTGCGCCCGACCATGTGGTCGAGCAGGCCGTCGCGGCCGCGCATCCGGCGGCCGACGCCGGCGGCCCGCACCTGAAGATCACGCTGGTCGGCGTCGACGCGAAGGACCAGGCGCTGCTCACCGAGGAACTCGGCAACCTCGGCCGGATCGTCGGCCGCGAGGAAGCGGGCGCCGACCTGTCGCTGTGGGTCGAATCGGACGTGCCGTCCGACGATATCGTCGCGGTGTGCTGCTTCGTGATCGACGAAAGCCAGATCCGCGTTGCGCACGGCACGGCGCCGGCCGCGCAGGCGGCACCGGCCGTCGCGCAGGACACCGCCGTGGCTGCCGAAGCGGCCGCCGCCGCGCAGCCCGCGCGCGTCGAGGTGTTCGCGCCGCAGGCTGCCGCACCGCAGCCGGCCGCTCCGGCGCCGGCACCGGCCGAGCCGCCCGCGGCCGCAGCGCAGCCGCAGCCGCAACAGCACGCTCAACCGCAACCGGCCGAACACGCGGCGCCGGCCGCCGCGCATCACGACGACAAGCGCGCCCGCCCGGCCGCCGCGGCCGCGGGCGGCGCCGAAGGCAGCTCAATCCGCGTCGGCGTCGAGAAGGTCGATCAACTGATCAACCTCGTCGGTGAACTGGTGATCACGCAGGCGATGCTGGCCGAGACGGCGAGTGCGTTCGATCCGGCGCTGCACGACCGCCTGTTCAACGGGATGGCGCAGCTCGAGCGCAACGCGCGCGACCTGCAGGAAGCGGTGATGTCGATCCGCATGATGCCGATGGACTACGTGTTCAGCCGCTTCCCGCGGCTCGTGCGCGACCTCGCCGGCAAGCTCGGCAAGCAGGTCGAGCTGGTCACGTTCGGCCAGGCGACCGAGCTCGACAAGAGCCTGATCGAACGGATCATCGATCCGCTCACGCACCTGGTGCGCAACAGCCTCGACCACGGCATCGAAACCGTCGACAGGCGCGTCGCCGCCGGCAAGGATGCGGTCGGCCAGCTCGTGCTGTCGGCCGCGCATCACGGCGGCAACATCGTGATCGAGGTGAGCGACGACGGCGCGGGCCTGAACCGCGAGCGGATCCTCGCGAAGGCCGCGAAGCAAGGCATGCAGATCTCCGAGAACATCAGCGACGACGAAGTGTGGCAACTGATCTTCGCGCCGGGCTTCTCGACCGCCGAGACTGTGACCGACGTGTCGGGCCGTGGCGTCGGGATGGACGTGGTGAAGCGCAACATCCAGTCGATGGGCGGCCACGTCGAGATCTCGTCTCAGGCCGGCCGCGGCACGACCACGCGGATCGTGCTGCCGCTCACGCTGGCGATCCTCGACGGGATGTCGGTGAAGGTCGGCAGCGAGATCTTCATCCTGCCGTTGAACTTCGTGATGGAGTCGCTGCAGCCGTCGAACGACGACATCTACACGGTCGGCAACGGCGAGCGCGTGGTGCGCGTGCGCGGCGAATACCTGCCGCTGGTCGCGCTGCACGAGGTGTTCTCGGTCGACGACGCGCGCACCGACCCGACGCAGGGGATCGTCACGATCATGGAAACCGAGGGGCGCCGCTTCGCGATGCTGATCGACGAGCTGGTCGGCCAGCAGCAGGTGGTCGTGAAGAACCTCGAAACCAACTACCGCAAGGTGCACGGCATCTCGGCGGCGACCATTCTCGGCGACGGCAGCGTCGCACTGATCGTCGACGTCGCGGCGCTGAACCGCGAAACCCGTGCGACGCACGGCGCCCGTGCCGGCGCCGAGCTCGCGATGTTCTGACTCTCGCCATCAACCGATTGGGGGCAAACGTGTCTGCTGAAGTCCAAATGATCAATCCGGCCGCGGCGAACGCGGTAACGAGCCGCCGCGACGCGGAACACGGCGACGCGACGGGCCAGGAATTCCTCGTGTTCACGCTCGGTGACGAGGAATACGGGATCGACATCCTGAAAGTGCAGGAAATCCGCGGCTACGACAGCGTCACGCGCATCGCGAACGCGCCCGAGTTCATCAAGGGCGTGATCAACCTGCGCGGGATCATCGTGCCGATCGTCGACATGCGGATCAAGTTCCATCTCGGCCGCGTCGAGTACGACCACCAGACCGTCGTGATCATCCTGAACGTGTCGAACCGCGTGGTCGGGATGGTGGTCGACGGCGTGTCGGACGTGCTGACGCTGCAGACCGACCAGATCATGCCGGCGCCGGAATTCGGCGCGACGCTGACGACCGAGTACCTGACGGGCCTCGGCACGGTCGACGGCCGGATGCTGATCCTGATGGACATCGAGAAGCTGATGTCGAGCCGTGAAATGGCGCTGATCGAGACGCTCGGCGGGTAAGCGCGCCGCGCGCGCAGCAATTTCGGGAGAATCTGCAATGTTGCATAACTGGTCGATCCGCACGACGCTCACGGCGGTCGGACTCATCCTCGTGTGCCTGACCGCCGCGGTCGGCGGGCTCGGCCTCTACGCGCTGAATCACGCGAGCCGCTCGCTCGACGAGATCGCGCACGTCGACCTGCCGGCGATCCACACGCTCGACGACACGGCCGCGCACCTGCTGCGCTCGCGCGTGGCGCTCGACCGCTTCCGTACGCTGACCGAAGCCGGCAATGCGGCCGAGGCCGCGAAGGTGCTCGAGCGCGCGCAGGCGCTGTATGCAAAGTCGAACCAGAACTGGCAGGCGTTCCAGTCGACGCCGAAACCCGGTATCGAGCAGGCGCTCGTCGACGAGCTCACCGCACGGTATACGACGATCGTGAAGGAAGGCGTCGAGCCCGAATTCGCCGCGGCGCGCGCGGGCGACATGGCGGCGTACCACGCGATCGCCGACACGAAGATCAGCCCGATGTTCGTCGCGTTCGACCAGACGGCGGCGGCCGTGATCGCGGCGCTGCAGAAGCGCGCGGAAGAACGTCAGACCGAGACGCAGTCGCAGATCTCGATGATGATCGCGCTGATCGCGGCCGGCATCGCGATCGCGTTCGTCGTCGTGATCGCGATTCGCTTCGCGCTGCGCGGGCTGATCGTCAAGCCGCTGGAAGACGCGATCGCGCACTTCGAGCGCATCGCCGGCGGCGATCTCACGCAGCCGGTGAGCGTGTTCAGCAACAACGAGATCGGCCGCCTGTTCGGCGGCATCAAGCGGATGCAGGACGCCGTCACGACGATGGTGCAGGCGGTGCATCGCGGCACCGAGTCGATCGACGTCGGCGCGCGCGAGATCGCGACCGGCAACACCGACCTGTCGCAGCGCACCGAGGAGCAGGCCGCATCGCTGCAGGAAACCGCGTCGAGCATGGAGCAACTGACGGGCACCGTGCGGCAGAACGCGGAAAACGCGCGGCAGGCGAGCCAGCTCGCGGTGAATGCATCGGACATCGCGACGCAGGGCGGCGAAGTGGTCGGCCAGGTCGTGTCGACGATGCAGGACATCGCGGCGAGCTCGGGCAAGGTCGTCGACATCATCGGCACGATCGAAGGCATCGCGTTCCAGACCAACATCCTCGCGCTGAACGCGGCCGTCGAAGCGGCGCGGGCCGGCGAGCAGGGCCGCGGCTTCGCGGTGGTCGCGGGCGAGGTGCGCTCGCTCGCGCAGCGCAGCGCGAGCGCCGCGAAGGAAATCAAGCAGTTGATCGGCGATTCGGCCGAGAAGGTCGACAGCGGCTCGGCGCTCGTCGCGCGCGCCGGCTCGACGATGGACGAGATCGTGCAGGCCGTGCGCCGCGTGACCGACATCATGGGCGAGATCAGCGCCGCGTCCGACGAGCAGTCGACCGGCATCGAGCAGGTCAATCGCGCGGTCGGCCAGATGGATGCGGTCACGCAGCAGAATGCGGCGCTCGTCGAGCAGGCGGCCGCCGCGGCTGCATCGCTCGAGGAGCAGACGCGCCAGATGAAGGCGATCGTGTCGGGCTGGCGTGTCGCGGGCGGCATCGCGCTCGCGCCGGCGCGCGGCGTCGCGCGGCCGATCGCGCACGAACCGGCCGCGCTGCCGTCGGAATCGCGCGACCGTGCGCCGGTCGCCGCGCTGCCGGCGCCGCAGGCGGCGGCCCAACCGGCGGCACGCCGCGCCGCGCCGGCGTCGCGCGCGGCAGCCGCGGGCGCCGCCCCCGAACCGAAGCGCGAGGCCGATGCCGCCGCGCGTACGCAGAAGGACGCAGCGGCTTCACGTGGCGGCGCCGCGGCGGGCGGTTACGGCCCGCGTCTCGCGAAGACGGTCGCGCCGGCGGACAAGCCGGCCGCGAAACCCGCGCTCGTGCGCCCGGCGCTGAACGGCGAGAAGCCGTCGCTGGCGGCCGCCGGCGCGTCCGACGACGACTGGGAGACCTTCTAAACCATGTCGCACGCGCGCGCGCCGTTTCGACCCGATGCACCGGATGCCTCGCCTCGCGCGGGCGAGCCGGGGCGCGACTTCGCGTTCACCGGCGCGGATTTCGCCCGCATCCGCGCGCTGATCCACCAACGCGCGGGCATCTCGCTGTCCGAGCACAAGCGCGACATGGCCTACAGCCGTCTCGCGCGACGGCTGCGGGCGCGCGGCCTCGACACGTTTCGCGACTACCTCGACCTGCTCGAGCAGGAAGACGATCCGCTCGAGTGGGAAGCGTTCACCAACGCGCTGACGACCAACCTGACCGCGTTTTTCCGCGAGTCGCACCATTTCCCGATCCTGTCCGAGTTCGTGAAATCGCGGCCGGCGCCGGTATCGGTCTGGTGCTCGGCGGCGTCGACCGGCGAGGAGCCGTACTCGATCGCGATCACGCTGATCGAGGCGCTCGGCGAAACGGCTGCGCGCAGCGCGTCGATCCTCGCGACCGATCTCGACACGCAGGTGCTCGCGAAGGCCGAAGCCGGCATCTACACGTACGACCAGGTCAAGCACCTGTCGCCGGAGCGGCTGAAGCGCTTCTTCCTGAAGGGCACGGGCGCGCAGGCCGGCCGCGTGAAGGTGCGCCCCGAGCTGCGCGCGATGATCCGCTTCGAACAGTTGAACCTGACCGATGCGGATTACGGGATCGCGAAGCCGTTCGACGCGATCTTCTGCCGCAACGTGATGATCTATTTCGACAAGCCGACGCAGGGGCAGGTGCTGTCGCGCTTCGAGCCGCTCGTGAAGCCGGGCGGGCTGCTGTTCGCCGGCCATTCGGAGAACTTCACGTATGTGACGCAGGCGTTCCGGCTGCGCGGGCAGACGGTGTACGAACTGACGCGCGACGCCGCGCAGAGCGCACGGCCGCGCGGCGCGCAGGCGAGCGCGATGCCGTCGCGCGCGCGGGCCGCGGGCGGTGCGCTCGCCTATGGAGAGCGCGGATGAGCGCACTGCCGATCGCGACCAATCGCTACTTCGACAACCACTTCGAGCGCCCCGGCGTGAAGCTGTTGCCGAACGAGTTCTACACGACGGCCGAGGACATGGTGCTGATGACCGTGCTCGGCTCGTGCGTCGCCGCGTGCCTGCACGACCCGTACGCGGGCATCGGCGGGATGAACCACTTCATGCTGCCGGACGACGGCGCCGATCCGGGCGCGGCCGCGTCGGAATCGATGCGCTACGGCGCGTATGCGATGGAAGTGCTGATCAACGAGCTGATCAAGGCCGGCGGGCGCCGCGAGCGCATCGAGGCGAAGGTGTTCGGCGGCGCGGCCGTGCTGGCCGGGATGACGACGATCAACATCGGCGATCGCAACGCGGATTTCGTGCGCCGCTATCTCGCGCTCGAGCGCATCCGCATTACCGCGGAAGACCTGCAGGGCGTGCATCCGCGCAAGGTCGCGTTCATGCCGCACAGCGGGCGCGCGATGGTGAAGAAGCTGCGGCTGCAGGTGCCGGGCGTGACCGAGCGCGAAGCCGCGCTCGCGCGCGAGGCCGATCGCGCCCGCGCCGCGCGCCCGCGCGCGCACGTCGAGCTGTTCGCCGCGAAGCGGCCGGCGGCGCCGCAACCGGCGCGCCCGCGCATCGAGCTGTTCGGCGCGCGCGGCGCCGCACCGGCCGGCAGTGGCGGCGGCGCGCGGACGGCGAACCCGCATGCCGGGAGCCCGGGCGCCCCGTACGCGGCGACCCTATCAAGAAAGCAGGAGGCATGACCGCAGTGCAGAAGATCAAAGTGTTGTGCGTCGACGATTCGGCGCTGATCCGCAGCCTGATGACCGAGATCATCAACAGCCAGCCCGACATGACGGTGTGCGCGACCGCGCCCGACCCGCTCGTCGCGCGCGAGCTCATCAAGCAGCACAACCCCGACGTGCTCACGCTCGACGTCGAAATGCCGCGCATGGACGGGCTCGACTTCCTCGAGAAACTGATGCGCCTGCGGCCGATGCCGGTCGTGATGGTGTCGTCGCTGACCGAGCGCGGCTCGGAAATCACGCTGCGTGCGCTCGAACTCGGCGCGGTGGATTTCGTCACGAAGCCGCGCGTCGGGATTCGCGACGGGATGCTCGACTACGCGGAAAAGCTCGCCGACAAAATCCGCGCGGCGTCGCGCGCGCGCGTGCGCCAGGCGCCGCAGCCGCAGGCCGCCGCCCGCACGGCGGACAGTGCCGCGGCTGCGCCGATGATCAACAACCCGCTCGTCAGTACCGAGAAGCTGATCATCATCGGCGCGTCGACGGGCGGCACCGAGGCGATCCGCGAAGTGCTGACGCCGCTGCCGCCCGATGCGCCGGCCGTGCTGATCGCGCAGCACATGCCGCCGGGCTTCACGAAGTCGTTCGCGCAGCGGCTGAACGGCCTGTGCCGGATCGCGGTGAAGGAAGCCGAGCACGGCGAGCGCGTGCTGCCGGGCCATGCGTACATCGCGCCGGGCCACGCGCACCTGTTGCTCGCGAGAAGCGGCGCGAACTATATTGCGCAACTGTCGGACGAGCCGCCGGTGAACCGGCACCGCCCGTCGGTCGACGTGCTGTTCCGCTCGGCGGCGACGCACGCGGGCAAGAACGCGATCGGCGTGATCCTCACCGGGATGGGCCGCGACGGCGCGGCCGGTCTGCTGGAAATGAAACGCGCGGGCGCTCACACGTTCGCGCAGGACGAAGCGAGCTGCATCGTGTTCGGGATGCCGCGCGAGGCGATCGCGCTCGGCGGCGCGGACGAGATCGCGCCGCTCGCCGACATGAGCCGCCGCGTGATGGCGCGCCTGGCGACGATGGGCGACCGCGTGCAGCGCGTGTGAAGGGAATGTCACGGGGCGCGTGCCACGATACGCGTCCCGACGGAAACGAATCTGGAAAGGAACGACGATGGACAAGAGCATGAAAATCCTGGTGGTGGACGATTTCCCGACGATGCGCCGGATCGTCCGCAACCTGCTCAAGGAACTGGGCTACACGAACGTCGACGAAGCCGAGGACGGCGCGGCCGGCCTCGCGCGGCTGCGCGGCGGCGGGTTCGACTTCGTGATCTCCGACTGGAACATGCCGAACCTCGACGGCCTCGCGATGCTGAAGGAAATCCGCGCCGACGCGACGCTCACGCACCTGCCGGTGCTGATGGTCACGGCCGAGTCGAAGAAGGAGAACATCATCGCGGCCGCGCAGGCCGGCGCGAGCGGCTACGTCGTGAAACCGTTCACGGCCGCGACGCTCGACGAGAAGCTGAACAAGATCATCGACAAGATGGCGAAAGCCGGGAGCTGACGTGAACGAGCCGATCCATGCGGCGCTCGCCGGCGCGGGGTTCAGCGCCGACAGCCATCCAGAAGGCGCCGACTTCCCGAGCGACCGCATTCTCGCGCGCATCGGCCACGTCACGCGCACGCTGCGCGATTCGATGCGCGAGCTCGGGCTCGACAAGCACGTCGAGCGTGCGGCGGAGGCCGTGCCCGATGCGCGCGATCGGCTGCGCTACGTCGCGACGATGACCGAGCAGGCCGCGGTGCGCGTGCTGAATGCGATCGAGGTCGCGAAGCCGATGCAGGAGCGCATCCAGAACGAGGCCGAGGCGCTTGACGCACGCTGGGCGCAGTGGTACGCCGCACCGATCGAGCACGCGGAAGTGCGCGAGCTGATGGACGATACGCGCGCGTTCCTGCGCACGTTGCCCGAGTCGACGTCGGCGACCCGCGCGCAACTCCTCGAGATCATGCTCGCGCAGGATTTCCAGGATCTGACCGGGCAGGTGATCAAGAAGATCATGGACATGGTCTACCTGATCGAGCAGCAGCTCCTCACCGTGCTCGTCGAGAACATCGCGCCGGAGCGGCGCGAGCAGTTCGCCGCCACCGCGGCCGCACTCGCGGCCGAGCAAATGAGCGCGACCGGCAGCCCCGAATCGCTGCTGAACGGCCCGCAGATCGCGCCGGAAGGCAAATCCGACGTCGTCCAGGATCAGGGGCAGGTCGACGACTTGCTCGCGAGCCTCGGCTTCTGATCCTGCCGCGGCGCATCCGCGCACCCCGTTCCGCGGGCCGTCCGATGCGCGCATTCCCCGTCCCCGCCTCGTTTTCCCGTGCGCGCCGCCCCTGCGCGGCGCGGCGCGATCCTGCGTCGAATTGACACTTCGCTACACTCCGCAGGCATACTACGCGTCAGCAGCAACGTAGCGTCATCCGTAAGATTGATAAGTTGGCAGGCGGCGTGGGCCGATGGCGGCGCCGTCGGCAACGAAGCCAGTCCCGTGGGGGGGAACGTGAAGCTGAAACGCTTGGGCTGGACCGTCGCGCATGCGACGGCTGCAATGGGTGTGCTGTGGGCCGTCCACGCACACGCGGAACTGGGCGGCGCGCCGATGTCGCCGCCGGCGGACGATCAGGCCGCCACCGTGCGTGCGCTGCAGCGCGCGATGCGCTCGGCGGACGGCGTGCAGACGAGCACGGCCGCCTATACCGTCCGCGAGATCACGCTCGGATCGGGCACCGTCATCCACGAATACACGTCGGCCGCCGGCAGCGTGTTCGGCCTCGCGTGGCGTGGGCCGACGATGCCGGATCTCGCGTCGCTGCTCGGCAGCTATTTCCCGCAGTACACCGCCGGCGTCCAGGCGGCGCACCGGGCGCGCGGCTGGCGCGCACCGGTGGCCGTCGAGACGAGCGGCCTCGTGATCCGGACGGGCGGCCACATGGGCGCCTTCTCCGGCCAGGCATGGCTGCCGTCGGCGCTGCCGGCCGGCGTGGCCGGCACCGATATCCAGTGACAGCGGGAGAGCGATCTTGAGCATTCCTCGTACATTCAAGCGCTGGCTCGGCGTGCTGGGCCTCCTGGCCGCAACGGCCGTGCTCGTGACGGCATGCGGCGGCGGCGACGGCGGCGGTGGCGGTTCGGCCAACAACGGCAACACGGGCGGCAACGGCTCGGGCGGATCCGACGGCAACAGCGGCAACACGGCCGTCATCACGGTCGGCGCGGGCGCCGCGAACGTGATCAACATCCCGACCATCAGCGTGAAGGTCTGCGTGCCGGGCACGTCGAACTGCCAGATCGTCAACAACGTGCTCGTCGATACCGCGTCCTACGGGCTGCGGCTCGTCGGCAGCGCGGTGGCGGGCGTGCACGACAGCCTGCCGCAGGTGACGAGCGGCGGCGCGCCGGTCGCCGAATGCGGCAAGTTCGTGTCGAGCTACACGTGGGGGTCGGTGCGCACCGTCGACCTGTCGATCGGCGCCGAGCAGGCGAGCTCGCTGCCCGTGCAGATCATCGGCGACCTCGGCACGACGAACGTGCCGAGCTCGTGCACGAACGGCGGCGCGTCGGCCAACTCGACCGGCGCGCTCGGCGCGAACGGGATCCTCGGCATCGGGCCGGCGCCGTACGACTGCGGCACGACCTGCGCGACGTCGACGTCGACGAGCAACAACTACTACGCGTGCCCGAACGGCGACAACGCGAGCTGCACGGTCGCGCTCGTGCCGCTCGCGCAGCAGGTGGCCAACCCGGTGCATCGGTTCGCGAACAACGACGGCGTGAGCGTGCAGATGCCCGACATCTCGTCCAGCGGGCAGGCGAGCGCAACCGGCACGCTGACGTTCGGCCTGCCGAGCCTGAGCGGCAAGACGGTGATGACGTCGACCACGACCGGCGACGTCAGCGCGACGTTCCAGGGGCGCAACGTGACCGCGTTCTTCGATACGGGCTCGAACGCGTATTTCTTCAACGATTCGCAGACGGTCTGTTCGAGGAATACGCAGTTCTACTGCCCGTCGGCCACGACGCCCTACTCGGCCACGCTGAGCGGCCAGAACGGCGCGTCGGGCACCGTGTCGATGACGGTCGCGAACGCGGATGCGCTGTTCGCGAACCCGTCGACGTTCGCGTTCAACGACATCGCGGGCCCGTTCGGCTCGTCCAGCTGGCTCGACATCGGCATGCCGCACTTCTACGGCAAGACGATCTACTTCGGGATGGACAAGACCGCGAGCGGCGGCGCGCAGCCGTTCGTCGCGTTCTGACGCGGCACGGCCGGACGCAGCAACGAGGGGGCGAGCGATCGCCCCCTTTTTATTCCGATGCGCCGGGCGTGCGCTACGGACCGGATCGCTGCCAGACGCCGGCATAGCGCCTACGATGTAAGACCGGCACCGGTGCCGGCACGACATCGAGGAGACAACGCCATGAACCCGCGTATCCAGCGCATCACGCCGTTCCTGTGGTTCGACCGCGACGCCGAGGCGGCGGCCGATTTCTACGTATCGGTGTTCGACAACGCGCGTATCGTGCACGTCGCGCGCTACGGCAAGGCCGGCGCGCACGCGTCCGGCAACGCCGAGGGCGCGGTGATGACCGTTGCGTTCGAGCTCGACGGGCAGGCGTTCGTCGCGTTGAACGGCGGCCCCGCGTTCCAGATGACGCCGGCCGTGTCGTTCGTCGTCAACTGCCGCGACCAGGACGAGATCGACCATTACTGGGCGCGCCTGTCCGAAGGCGGCGACGAGCGCGCGCAGCAATGCGGCTGGCTGCGCGACCGCTTCGGCGTGTCGTGGCAGGTCGTGCCCGTGCAGATGGCCGAACTGATGACGGGCGACCCGGCCCGCGCCGAGCGCGTGATGGCGCAGGTGATGACGATGAAGAAGCTCGATCTCGGCGCGCTGCAGCGGGTGGCGGCAGGCGAATCCGCTTAGGCCGCTCAGGTCGTTCGGGCCGGCGGCCGCCGGCCTGTCCCGAAGCCCGAAGCCCGAAGCTCGACGCCCGACTCCCGACTCCCGACTCCCTTGCGTCTGGCCCCGTTTCCCCCGATCTTTCCCCCGTCGTTTCACCGTTCCCCCTCGCATTACGCCGCGGCCGTCCCGGTTGCGACCGCCGCTTCGCCCATGCACCGACCGGACCGTTTTCCGCCCCGCGTCGCATCGTTCCGCCCCGATCCGACAGCGTTTGCGGCGGCTCGCCCGATTGCCCGAAATACCCCCCTTTCCCGGCTTTGCTCGACCGATCGGCGTTTGACGCCTCCATGAATAATCGGTGTCACTGGAAAGCGGCATTCCGCCGTACCCGACCGGAGGCCCCGTGGCAGACGAGAGCGATCTCGACAAGACCGAAGCCGCCACTCCCAGGCGCCGCGAGAAGGCGCGCGAGGAGGGGCAGGTCGCGCGTTCGCGCGAACTGGCTTCGTTCGCGCTGCTCGCGGCGGGATTCTACGGCGCATGGCTGCTCGCGGGTCCGTCGGGCGGGCACCTGCAGGCGATGCTGCGCGGCGCGTTCACGTTCGATCGCGCGACCGCGTTCGACACCAACCGGATGCTGTCGGCGGCCGGCAGCGCGAGCCTCGAAGGCTTCGCCGCGCTGCTGCCGCTGCTCGCGCTCACCGGCGTCGCCGCGCTGCTCGCGCCGATGGTGCTCGGCGGCTGGCTGATTTCGCCAAAGACGTTCGAGCTGAAGTTCGACCGCCTGAACCCGATCTCGGGCCTCGGCCGGATCTTCTCGATCCAGGGGCCGATCCAGCTCGGGATGTCGGTCGCGAAGACGCTCGTCGTCGGCGGGATCGGCGGCATCGCGATCTGGCGCAGCAAGGACGAACTGCTCGGTCTCGCGACGCAGCCGCTCGGCGCCGCGCTGCCCGATGCGCTGCATCTGGTCGCCGTGTGCTGCGGCACGACGGTCGCCGGGATGCTGGTGGTTGCCGGGCTCGACGTGCCTTACCAACTCTGGCAGTACAACAAGAAGTTGCGCATGACGAAGGAAGAAGTGAAGCGCGAGCATCGCGAGAACGAAGGCGATCCGCACGTGAAGGGGCGAATCCGCCAGCAGCAGCGCGCAATCGCGCGCCGCCGGATGATGGCGGCCGTGCCGAAGGCCGACGTGGTGGTCACGAACCCGACGCACTTCGCGGTCGCGCTGCAATACACGGACGGCGAGATGCGCGCGCCGAAGGTCGTCGCGAAGGGCGTGAACCTCGTCGCCGCGCGCATCCGCGAGCTCGCGGCCGAACACAACGTGCCGCTGCTCGAAGCGCCGCCGCTCGCGCGTGCGCTGTATCACAACGTCGAACTCGAGCGCGAGATCCCCGGTTCGCTGTACTCGGCGGTCGCCGAAGTGCTCGCGTGGGTGTACCAGCTCAAGCGCTTCCGTTCGGAAGGCGGCGCGTTCCCGGCGGTGCCGGTCGATCTCGACGTGCCGGCCGAACTCGACAAGGGCGCGTCGGTGTCCGCCGACGACGAGCGCGAAGAAGCCGAAGACACGCTCGGCAAGCAAGGGAGCGCAGCATGAGCACCCCGACCACCGGCCTGTTCGCGAAGCGCGCGAACCCGTTCGCGGGCACGAACCTGCGCGCGCTCGCGGGCCCGATCCTCATCTGCATGATCCTGGGGATGATGATCCTGCCGCTGCCGCCGCTGCTGCTGGATCTGCTGTTCACGTTCAACATCGCGCTGTCCGTGATGGTGCTGCTCGTCAGCATGTACACGATGAAGCCGCTCGACTTCGCGGCGTTCCCGAGCGTGCTGCTGTTCTCGACGCTCCTGCGCCTGTCGCTGAACGTCGCGTCGACGCGCGTCGTGCTGCTCGAAGGGCACACCGGGCCGGACGCGGCCGGCCAGGTGATCGAGGCGTTCGGCCACTTCCTCGTCGGCGGCAACTTCGCGGTCGGCATCGTCGTGTTCGTGATCCTGATGATCATCAACTTCATGGTGATCACGAAGGGCGCGGGGCGGATCGCCGAAGTGTCCGCGCGTTTCACGCTCGACGCGATGCCCGGCAAGCAGATGGCGATCGACGCCGACCTGAACGCGGGCCTCATCAACGAGGAACAGGCGCGCAAGCGGCGCCTCGCGGTATCGCAGGAAGCCGAGTTCTACGGGTCGATGGACGGCGCGTCGAAGTTCGTGCGCGGCGACGCGATCGCCGGCCTGATCATCATGGCGATCAACGTGATCGGCGGGCTGATCGTCGGGATGGTCCAGCACGACATGTCGTTCGCCGCGGCCGGCACCAACTACACGCTGCTGACGATCGGCGACGGCCTCGTCGCGCAGATCCCGTCGCTCGTGATCTCGACCGCGGCCGGCGTGATCGTGTCGCGCGTCGCGACCGACGAGGACATCGGCACGCAGATCACCGGCCAGTTGTTCACGAACCCGCGCGTGCTGAACATCACCGGCGCGATCATCGCGCTGATGGGGCTCATCCCCGGAATGCCGCACTTCGCGTTCCTCGCGCTCGGCGGCGGCGCGATCTGGCTGGCGCGCACGCAGACGAGGCGCGCGGCGGCCCGCAAGGCGGCCGGCGACGTGACCGACATCGCGCCGCCCGCCGTGCTGCCGGCCGACAGCCACGAAGCGACGTGGGACGACGTGCAGCTGATCGACCCGCTCGGTCTCGAAGTCGGCTACCGGCTGATTCCGCTCGTCGACAAGAACAGCGACGGCGAGCTGCTCAAGCGCATCAAGAGCATCCGCAAGAAATTCGCGCAGGAAATCGGCTTCCTGCCGCCGGTGATCCATATCCGCGACAACCTCGAACTGCGGCCGAACGCGTACCGGATCGCGCTGAAGGGCGTCGAGATCGGCGTCGGCGAAGTGTTCCCGGGCCAGTGGCTCGCGATCAACCCGGGCCAGGTGACGGCCGCGTTGCCGGGCGCCGTCACGCAGGATCCCGCGTTCGGGCTGCCGGCCGTATGGATCGACGTCGCGCTGCGCGAGCAGGCTCAGGTGTACGGCTACACGGTGGTCGACGCGAGCACGGTCGTCGCGACGCACCTGAACCATCTCGTCGTCCAGCATGCGGCCGAGCTGCTCGGCCGCCAGGAAGTGCAGGCGCTCGTCGAGCGCACCGGCAAGGACGCGCCGTCGCTCGTCGAGGACCTCGTGCCGAAGACGATCTCGCTCACCACGCTGCAGAAGGTGCTGCAGAACCTGCTCGAGGAAGGCGTACCGATCCGCGACATGCGCACGATCCTCGAGGCCGTGTCCGAGCATGCGGGCCGCGGCGACGCGTACGAGATCACGGCCGCGGTGCGGCTCTCGCTCGGCCGCGCGATCACGCAGCAGTGGTATCCGGGCAACGGCGAAATGCAGGTGATGGGCCTCGACGCGAATCTGGAGCGCGTGCTGTCGCAGGCGCTCGCCACCGGCGCGAACCCGGGCCTCGAACCCGGCCTCGCGCACAACCTACTGACCGGCACGCAGCAGGCGATGCTGCGTCAACAGAATCTCGGGCTGCCGCCCGTGCTGCTCGTGCAGCACGCACTGCGCGCGATGCTCGCGCGTTTCCTGCGCCGCAGCCTGCCGCAATTGAAAGTGCTGTCGTATGCCGAAGTGCCGGACACGCGCACGATCAAAGTCGTTAACGTCATCGGGGGTTCCGCTTGAACATTCGCAAATTCACCGGCGCAACGAGCCGCGACGCACTTCGTCTCGTGCGCGAGGCGCTCGGCGCCGACGCGGTCGTACTGTCGAACCGCACGCTCGATGACGGCAGCGTCGAAATCGTTGCACTCGCCGATTCGGATCTCGCCGCGGTGGCGCCGCCGGCCGCGCGTCCGCGTCTCGCGACGTCGCGCCAGCCGGAATCCGTGCCGGCCGCCGCCGTGCCGGGCATCGTATCGCGCCCGGGCATGGCGCCGCGCCCGGCCGTCAATCCGTATGCGGCAGGCGCAGGCGGGCTGCCGGACGTGTTCTCGTCCGTGTTCGGCGCGAGCGCCGACGCGCAAGAGGCCGACGTGCACGCTTCGTCGATCGATGCCGACGAGCCGGCGGCAGCGTCTTCGATCGCGGCGGCGACGGCCGGTGCGCCCGCTGCCGGTACGCCCGCTGCCGGTACGCCCGTCGCCGGTACGCCGGCCGCCGGCGCGCCGGCCGCCACTTCCGAACCCGCGCCGTGGCTGGTCGAGCACGCGAAGCGCCTGACGCAGCAGCGCGACGCGCTGATGGCCCGCGCGCAGGCGCCGGCCGAGCCGCGGGCGGGCGCGCCCGCGCCGCAAGCCGCGGCCGGCGCGACGCCGCACGACTGGGCGCGCGACATCGTGCGCGACGCGGAACGCCGGATGCCGGCCGCCGGAGCGCCGGCCGCCGGATCGCCGGCCGCCGGATCGCCGGCCGCCACGAAGCGCGCCTCCGACATGGGCGCATACGCCGCCAAGGCGACGGAACGCACGCGCCTGTCCGCGGACACGGCCGCCGCGGTAGCCGATGCGGTGAAGTCGCGCATCGAGCGGATCGTCAACGACACCGTGATGCAGGAGCTCGGCGAGCTGCGCGGGATGATGACGGAGCAGTTCGACAGCCTGATGTGGCACGACCGCCAGCGTCGCAGCGCCGTCCACGGCGCGCTGACGAAGCACCTGTTCGCGGCCGGCTTCTCCGCGCAGCTCGTGCGGATGCTGGTCGACAACCTGCCGTCCGGCGACGGCGCGCAGACTTTCGAGCAGGCCGCCGAATGGGCGCAGTCGGTGCTCGCGTCGAACCTGCCGGTGCTCGACAGCGAGGACGCGCTGATGGAGCGCGGCGGCGTGTTCGCGCTGATGGGGCCGACGGGCGTCGGCAAGACGACCACCACCGCGAAGCTGGCCGCGCGCTGCGTGATGCGCTTCGGCGCGAGCAAGGTCGCGCTGCTGACCACCGACAGCTACCGGATCGGCGGCCACGAGCAACTGCGCATCTTCGGCAAGATTCTCGGCGTGCCGGTTCACGCGGTGAAGGATGCGGGCGACCTCGCGCTCGCGCTGTCCGAGTTGCGCAACAAGCACATCGTGCTGATCGACACGATCGGCATGAGCCAGCGCGACCGCGCGGTGTCCGATCAGATCGCGATGCTGCACGGCGCGAACGCGCCGGTGCAGCGCCTGCTGCTGCTGAACGCGACGAGCCACGGCGACACGCTGAACGAAGTCGTGCAGGCGTACCGCAGCGCGGGCGAGCACCCCGACCTGGCCGGGCCTGACCTGGCCGGCTGCATTCTCACGAAGCTCGACGAGGCGACCCACCTCGGCGGCGTGCTCGACACGGTGATCCGCTACAAGCTGCCGGTCCACTACGTGTCGACCGGCCAGAAGGTGCCGGAGAACCTGTACGTCGCGTCGACACGATTCCTGCTGAAGAGCGCGTTCTGTGTGCCGCGCGACGGCTCGCCCTTCGTGCCGCAAGACGAGGACATGCCGACGCTGCTTTCCGCACTGACCGCACGTTCCACCGCCGAGCTGCACGAGGTGCGATTTGGATAAACGGATCATCGACCAGGCAGAAGGGCTGCGGCGCCTGCTGGCCGGGCGCGCGTCGCGCATCGTCGCGGTGACGGGCGGCCCGGCGGGCGTCGGCTGCACGTCCACCGTGGTGAACCTCGCGGCGGCGCTCGCGTCGCTCGGCAAGGACGTGCTCGTCGTCGACGAGCGCGCCGACGTGCATTCGGCCAGCGCGACGCTCGCCGGCGCGTGGCTGCGCGACGGCGAACGCACGCGGGTGGCGGCCGGCTTCGGCCTGTGCGGCGCCGCGCGGCTCGCGCGCGCCGGCTACAGCGACGCGCAACTGAGCGACTTCATCGACGGCCCGGCCGACATCGTCCTCGTCGACGCGCAGCTCGGCGCCGACGGGTCGTTCTCGGCGCTCGCGCGCGAAGCACACGACGTGCTGGTCGTCACGCGGGTCGCCGCGCAGGCGATCACCGAGGCGTACGCGTGCATGAAGCGGCTGCATTTCGCGCACGCGTTCGCGCAGTTCCGCGTGCTGACGAATCAGGTCGGCAGCCACGCGGACGCGAAGACGGCCTTCGACAACCTCGCGGGCGTCGCGAGCCGCTACCTGACCGTATCGATCGCCGACGCCGGCTGCGTGAGCGCCGATCCGCTCGTCGAGCACGCCCGCGAACTGATGCATGCGGTGGTCGACGCGTTCCCGTCGTCGGCTGCCGCGCGCGACTACCGGCAGATTGCCGCCGACCTGTTGTACTGGCCGATGCGCCCGCGTTCGGGCGCGGGCCGCGCGGTCCACGCCGGCGGCAAGCCGTCGTACGAGGCGGGCGCGGCACACGCCGCGTGAGCGCCACCCGAAGGAGGGAGCCATGATGTACAACGCTCAAGGAAAGATGTCCCAGGCCGACGTGCTCGCGCAATACGCGCCGCTCGTGCGCCGCCTCGGGCTGCAGCTCGTCGCGAAGATGCCGGCGAGCGTCGATCTCGACGACCTGATCCAGGCCGGCATGATCGGCCTGATGGATGCGGCCGGCCGCTACAAGGAAGACCAGGGCGCGCAATTCGAAACCTACGCGACGCAGCGCATCCGCGGCGCGATGCTCGACGAGCTGCGCAGCAACGACTGGCTGCCGCGCAGCCTGCGCAAGACGTCGCGCGAGGTCGAGCACGCGGTGCACCAGGTCGAGCAGCACCTCGGCCGCTCGGCGAGCGAGACCGAGATCGCGCAGCACCTGAACATGCCGCTCGACGAATACCAGGGGATGCTGCAGGACCTGCACGGCAGCCAGCTCATCTACTACGAGGATTTCGACCGCGCGGCCGACGACGAGCCGTTTCTCGACCGCTATCGCGTCGATCACGCCGATCCGCTGTCGGCGCTGCTCGACGAGCACCTGCGCGAGGCGCTGGTCGACGCGATCGAGCGGCTGCCGGAGCGCGAGAAGCTGCTGATGTCGCTGTACTACGAACGGGGTCTGAATCTGCGCGAGATCGGCGCGGTGCTCGAGGTGAGCGAATCGCGCGTGTGCCAGTTGCACAGCCAGGCCGTCGCGCGCCTGCGTGCGCGGCTGCGCGAACAGGCGTGGGTCGGCGCCGAATCCTGACCCTTTGGGGCGGCCGCGCGCGCCGACGCCGCGCGCCCGTGCCGCGGTTGCCCGGCGCTTGCGCATTTCGCGCGCCGATTTGCTACAATCCCCTCCGTTTTCCGAGGAGCGTTGCGACGGACCATCCAGCGTCCGCCAGGCTCGGAAGGCTTCACCAAGCACCGTGCAGCGATTTTTCCGCGCCGGCCCCGCTTCCTGAACGGCGCTCACGTCACCAATCTAGAAACTTTTTAGAAAGGAGGGCGTGATGAACGCCATTATCGATTCCAAGGCTTCCCACGATTACGTCGTCGCCGACATGGCGCTGGCCGGCTGGGGCCGCAAGGAACTGAACATCGCCGAGACCGAAATGCCGGGCCTCGTGCAGATCCGCGACGAATACAAGGCGCAGCAGCCGCTGAAGGGCTCGCGCATTGCCGGCTCGCTGCACATGACGATCCAGACGGGCGTGCTGATCGAGACGCTGAAGGCGCTCGGCGCGGACGTGCGCTGGGCATCGTGCAACATCTTCTCGACGCAGGACCACGCTGCTGCCGCGATCGTCGAAGCCGGCACGCCGGTGTTCGCGTTCAAGGGCGAATCGCTCGACGAATACTGGGAGTTCTCGCACCGCATCTTCGAATGGCCGAACGGCGAATTCGCGAACATGATCCTGGACGACGGCGGCGATGCCACGCTGCTGCTGATCCTCGGCTCGAAGGCCGAGAAGGACCGTTCGGTGATCGCGAAGCCGACCAACGAGGAAGAAGTCGCGCTGTACAAGTCGATCGCGGCGCACCTCGACGTCGACGCGAACTGGTACTCGAAGCGCCTCGCGCACATCAAGGGCGTGACCGAAGAGACCACGACCGGCGTGCATCGCCTGTACCAGATGGAAAAGGACGGCCGCCTGCCGTTCCCGGCGTTCAACGTGAACGATTCGGTCACGAAGTCGAAGTTCGACAACCTGTACGGCTGCCGCGAGTCGCTCGTCGACGGCATCAAGCGCGCGACCGACGTGATGATCGCGGGCAAGGTCGCGGTCGTCGCGGGCTACGGCGACGTGGGCAAGGGTTGCGCGCAATCGCTGCGCGGCCTGGGCGCGACCGTGTGGGTCACCGAAATCGATCCGATCTGCGCGCTGCAGGCGGCGATGGAAGGCTACCGCGTCGTGACGATGGAATACGCGGCCGACAAGGCCGACATCTTCGTGACGGCGACCGGCAACTACCACGTGATCAACCACGATCACATGAAGGCGATGCGTCACAACGCGATCGTCTGCAACATCGGCCACTTCGACTCGGAAATCGACGTCGCGTCGACGCGCCAGTACCAGTGGGAAAACATCAAGCCGCAGGTCGACCACATCATCTTCCCGGACGGCAAGCGGATCATCCTGCTGGCCGAAGGCCGCCTCGTGAACCTCGGCTGCGCGACCGGCCACCCGTCGTTCGTGATGTCGAACTCGTTCGCGAACCAGACGCTCGCGCAGATCGAGCTGTTCACGCGCGGCGATCAATACGAGAACAAGGTGTACGTGCTGCCGAAGCATCTCGATGAAAAGGTCGCGCGCCTGCACCTCGCGCGCATCGGCGCGAACCTGTCGGTGCTGTCGGACGAGCAGGCTGCGTACATCGGCGTGCAGAAGGACGGCCCGTTCAAGCCGAACCACTACCGCTACTGATGCGCGTCCGCCGCCGTGCCGTGCGTACCCGCCGCGGGGCGCACGGCGCGGCGGCGCTCACCGATCGTACCGATCGACAACCGAACCGGAGCACTCCATGAGCGTCATCCTCACCTGGGTCATCAACGCGCTCGCGTTGCTGATCATCACGTACCTCGTGCCGTCGATCCACATCAAGAGCTTCGGCACCGCGCTGATCATCGCGGTCGTGCTCGGGCTGATCAACACGGTGATCCGGCCGGTGCTGATCCTGCTGACGCTGCCCGTCACGATCGTCACGCTCGGGGTGTTCATCCTCGTCGTGAACGCGCTGTGCTTCTGGTTCGCGTCGTCGCTGCTGAAGGGCTTCGAGGTGTCGGGGTTCTGGTCCGCGTTCTTCGGTTCGATCCTGTACAGCATCGTGTCGTGGCTGCTGTCCGCCCTGATCTTCGGCCAGCGCGACATCGGCTGAGGGCGGGCGGGCATGGGCCCAACCCCATCGAATCATGAAACCGATCGAACTCTCGTTTGAATTCTTCCCGCCGAAGACGGCGGACGGCGTCGAGAAGCTGCGCGCCACGCGCGCGCAGTTGCTGCCGCTGAAGCCGAAATTCGTCTCCGTGACGTTCGGCGCCGGCGGATCGACGCAGCAGGGCACGCTCGATACCGTGCTCGACATGCAGAAGGACGGCCTCGAGGCCGCGCCGCACCTGTCGTGCATCGGCTCGTCGCGCGACAGCCTGCGCGCGATTCTCGACCAGTACCGCTCGCACGGCATCCGGCACATCGTCGCGCTGCGCGGCGACCTGCCGTCGGGGATGGGCGCGGTCGGCGAGCTGCGCTATGCGTCCGAACTCGTCAGCTTCATCCGCGCCGAGCATGGCGACTGGTTCCACATCGAGGTCGCGGGCTACCCGGAGTACCACCCGCAATCGCGGTCGCCGAAGGCCGATCTCGAGAACTTCGCGCGCAAGGTGAAAGCCGGCGCGAATTCCGCGATCACGCAGTATTTCTTCAACGCGGATGCGTATTTCCGCTTCGTCGACGATGCGCGCAAGCTGGGCGTGGACGTGCCGATCGTGCCGGGCATCATGCCGATCACGAACTTCTCGCAGCTGATGCGCTTCTCCGAGATGTGCGGCGCCGAAGTGCCGCGCTGGGTCGCGCGCCGGCTCGAGAGCTTCGGCGACGATCGCGAGTCGATCCGTGCGTTCGGCGCGGACGTCGTCACGAGCCTGTGCCAGCGCCTGATCGACGCGGGCGTGCCGGGGCTGCACTTCTACACGCTGAACGCAGCGGCCGCGACGCGGACGATCTGCGAACGGCTCGCGGTGTAAGCGCCGTCACGCGGTTGCATGCGCAACGGCCCCGCCGGTTCGTGCCGGCGGGGCTTTTTTTATCGTGACGGGCGACGCGGGACGCGTGGCGCAAACGTGCGCGCGTCAGCGTTGTGCCTGCATCAGCGGCGGGCGGCGGTCGAACCACGGCCGCGCCTGTTCGAGCTGCCGCGCGAGCCGGAGCAGCAACGCGTCGTCGGCGTGGCGCGCGGCGAACTGCACGCCGATCGGCAGTCCGCGCGCATTCCAGTACAGCGGCACCGACATCGCCGGCTGGCCGGTCAGGTTGAACAGCTCGGTGCAGCCGGCCCACGCGAACGCCTTCTCCGACGACTTCGCGAGCATTTCCTTCAGCAGCGGTTTCACCGGCAGCGCGGCGAGAAGCTTCATCTGCGCGGATTCGAACGGCGTCGGCTGCAATTCGCCGATCTTCACCGGCGGCCCGGCGAGCGACGCGCACAGGATCGCGTCGTAGCGCGACACGAGGCCGGCGACCTGCACGGTGAGCTGGCGCTGCCATTCGAGCACGTCGGGCAGCCGCGTGCGCGCGAGGCGGCGGCCGACCACGGCCATCGCCCAGGTCGCGGCCTCGAATTCGCCGCGCCGCGGCGTGCGGCCGGTCAGTTCGCGCGCGCCGAGCACCATTTCCTCGGCGATCGTCGCCCACAGCGTCAGGAAGGTTTCGGCCGCGCGCGCGTAGTCGAGTTGCAGCGTCGCCGGCTCGACGTGATGACCGAGCGATTCGAGCAGCGCGGCCGCATCGTCGAGCGCCGCGCGCGTGTCGTCTGCGAGCGCCGGCGCGAGCATCGGATCGACGACGAGGCCGATCCGCAGCGGGCCGGGCGGCGTATCGAGCGCGCCGAGGAAGGTGCCGGGCGCGCCGGGCGGCAGTGTCTGGCCGGTCGTCACGTCGAGCAGCAGCGCACTGTCGCGCACGCTGCGCGACACCGCGTGCTGGACGACGAGTTCGCCGTTCGACGGCAGGTCGACGAGCACCGGGTTGCGGCTCGGCTTCAGGCCGAACAGCCCGCAGCACGACGCCGGAATGCGGATCGAGCCGCCGCCGTCGGACGCATGCGCGAGCGGCACGATGCCGGCCGCAACGGCCGCCGCCGCGCCGCCGCTCGAACCGCCGGGTGTGTGATCGAGGTTCCACGGGTTGCGGCACGCACCGAACAGTTCCGGTTCCGTGTACGGCATCTGGCCGATCTCGGACGTGTTGGTTTTGCCGAATACGTTGAGGCCCGCCGCGCGGCTGCGCGCGATCACCGGCGAATCGTCGGCCGGCACGAAGTAACGGTAGTGCCGGCTGCCCATCGACAGCGGCAGCCCGGCGACCGCCGCGCCGAGATCCTTGACGAGATACGGTACGCCCGCGAACGGCGCGTCGGCGCCCGGCGCGGGCGCTGCCGCCGCACGCTGGCGCGCGGCTTCGTAGTCCTGCAGCACGATCGCGTTGATCGCGCCGTTGACCGCTTCGGCCTGGCCGATCGCGGCGTCGAGCAGTTCGCGCGGGCTTGCGCGGCGCTCGCGCACGAGCGCGGCGAGGCCGATTGCATCATGCGCGAGATAGTCCGAGTGCATCGCGTCACCCCCGTTGTCACGCGTGGCGATGGTGCGAGCATAACGCGGGCCCGGCGTGGCGGGCCCGCGGTCGTGCCTTTTTTAAAGGTGCTCGGCGAGGAAGGTCAACGTGCGGCCGTGCGCGAGCGCCGCCGCGCGCTGGTCGTACGATGCGCGGTCCGAGCAGTTGAAGCCGTGCTCGGCGCCCGGGTACACGTGGAACGACGCATCGCCGTGGCCGGCGAACGCGGCCTTCACCTGGTCGACGGCGGTGAGCGGAATGCCGTGGTCGTTTTCCGCGTAGTGGAACAGGATCGGCTGCTTGACCTGGCCGGCGAGATCGAGCGCGTTGTGGATGCCGCCGCCGTAATAGGACACCGCCGCGTCGAGCTTGCCGGTCGCCGCCGCGCGGTACGCGAGCTGGCCGCCGAAGCAGTAGCCGATCGCGGCGAGCTTGCCGCCTACTTCGGGGCGCGCGCGCAACGCGTCGGCCGCCGCGCCGATGTCCGCGACCGCGAGACCCACGTCGGTCTTCTTCATCAGCTCGATGCCCTTGTCGCGATCCGCGCCGTCGTAGGTCAGCTCGACGCGCGGCTGCGTGCGCCAGAACACGTCCGGCGCGAGCGCGACGAAGCCGTCGGCCGCGTACTGGTCGGCGACCGAACGGATGTGCGCGTTCACGCCGAAGATTTCCTGGATGATGATGACGGCAGGGCCCTTGCCGCGCTTGGGCAGTGCAAGATAGCCGCCGAAGCTGTCGTTACCGGTCGGGATGTCGATCCATTGGGCAGTCACGTTTTGAACTCCTGGCGTACGGGGGTGCGCGAGGCGCCCCGGGGAACAAGTAGAGGGCGGCCTAGTGTGCCACCGATCGTCCGGTGCTGCAGCGCGCGGCCGCTTCTCGCGCAGCGATCGTTTCGATCTCGATTATTCATTTTTCGGCGCCGCGCCGCTTCGATAGAGTCGATGTTGTCGGCCTTTACAAAGCGCTTTCGCGCATCGTCATCCAAGGATTCGCCATGTCTGCCCGCTCGTTTTCCACGCCCTTTTCCGAACGCTTCGGCCTGCGCCTGCCGCTCGTGCAGGCGCCGATGGTCGGCGCGACCACGACCGCGATGGTCGCGGCCGCGTCGAATGCCGGTGCGCTCGGCAGCCTCGGCGCCGGCGCGCTCGCGCCCGAACGTATCGAAGCCGAAGTCGCCGCGATCCGCGCGGCGACCGATCGCCCGTTCGCGATCAACCTGTTCGTGCTGCCCGATGAAGCCGCGCCCGACGCGGCGACCGTCGCGCGCGCGCTGGCCGCAATCGATCCGCTGAACGCAACGCTCGGCTTGCCGCCGGGCACGGCGCCTGCGCGCTACGCGCCGGATTTCCGCGCGCAGCTCGATGCGCTCGTTGCGCTGCGCGTGCCGGTCGCGAGCTTCGCGTTCGGCGTGCTCGACGCGGCCGACGTCGCACGCCTGAAAGCCGCCGGCACGTATGTGATCGGCACCGCGACGCACGTGGCCGAAGGGCTCGCGTGGCAGGCGGCCGGCGCCGACGCGATCTCCGCGCAAGGCGCCGAGGCGGGCGGCCATCGCGGCACCTTCATCGGTTCCGCCGACGATGCGCTGATCGGCACGCTCGCGCTCGTGCCGCAGCTCGTCGACGCGACGGGCCTGCCCGTGCTCGCCGCGGGCGGGATCATGGACGGCCGCGGCATCGCGGCCGTGCTCGCGCTCGGCGCGCAGGGCGCGCAACTCGGCACCGCGTTCCTCACCTGCGCGGAAAGCGCGATCGCGGCGGACTGGAAGGCGCGGCTGCTCGCGAGCGCCGATACGTCGACGCAGGTCACGCGCGCGATCACCGGCCGTCATGCACGCGGGCTGCGCAACGCGTTGATGGCGCGGCTCGGCGAGCACGTCGCGGACGCCGCACCGTATCCGATCCAGAACGCGCTGACCCAGCCGCTGCGCCAGGCCGCCGCGCGCGCGAACGACGGCGACTACCTGTCGCTGTGGGCCGGGCAGGGCGCGCCGCTCGCGCGGCGGCGCGGCGATGCGCTGACGACGTCGCAACTGGTCGCCGCGCTCGACGCGGAATGGCGTGCGGCGGCCGCCTGAACGCTGCTTCATCCGCCAGAACGATCGATACCGGACGACGAAACGCGCGTGGTGTCACGCGCGTTTCATTCAACGATCGCGAGCACAAAATACCGAATCGAAATGCCCTCGCGAATGGGTCGAAACGACCTTTCGAAAGTATGTCGCGAATTAGCGGAAACCCTTATCCGTCGGGGCTTGCAGCGCTATTCGAGTCCTCCTTCCAAAGCGCACATATCGGTAGTGTTACCACTACCCCAAAAAAGTCCCACAAATTAATTTGATCACCTACACTTGCGCGCAAGTACGGGCGGGCGGCCGCTAAAAGCGGCGGTTTTCACGTGCTTGAGGCCAAGTGCATGAACGATGCAACCGGCGAATCGTCCAGTGATTGCAAACACGGGGATGGCAGCGGGGCACCGGGCGATGGCGTTTTTTGGGACCGAACTGGAGACTTACATGAATATCAAGATGCAAAAGCTGTTGCCGATCACCGCAGCGGCGATGCTGTGTGCTGCAGCTGCAAGCAACGCGTGCGCCGATCAAGTCGTCAAGATCGGCCACGTCGCGCCGTTGACGGGCGGCATTGCACACCTGGGCAAGGACAACGAAAACGGCGCACGTCTCGCAGTCGAGGAGATCAACGCGAAGGGTCTCACGATCGGCGGCCAGAAGATCACGCTGCAACTCGACCCGCAGGATGACGCCGCCGACCCGCGGCAGGCGACGCAGGTTGCGCAGAAGCTCGTCGACGACAAGGTCGTCGCGGTGGTCGGCCACCTGAACTCGGGCACGTCGATCCCGGCCTCGAAGATCTACAGCGATGCGGGCATCGTGCAGATTTCGCCGTCGGCGACCAACCCGGTGTACACGCAGCAAGGTTTCAAGACCACGTACCGCGTGGTGGCGACCGATGCGCAGCAGGGCCCGGCACTGGCGAACTACGCGCACTCGAAGGGCATCAAGAGCGTGGCGGTGGTCGACGATTCGACCGCGTACGGCCAGGGTCTCGCGAACGAGTTCGAGAAGAAGGCGAAGGCGCTCGGCCTGAAGGTGATGTCGCATGACGCGACGAACGACAAGGCGGTCGACTTCCGCGCGATTCTGACCAAGATCAAGGGCGAGAACCCGGACGCGATCATGTACGGCGGCATGGACGCTACCGGCGGCCCGTTCGCGAAGCAGGCGAAGCAGCTCGGCCTGCGCGCGAAGATCTTCGCGGGCGACGGCGTGTGCACGGAGAAGCTGGCCGACCTGGCCGGCGACGCGACCGACAACGTCGTGTGCTCGGAAGCCGGTGCTTCGCTCGAGAAGATGCCCGGCGGCAGCGCGTTCAAGGCGAAGTACGAGAAGCGCTTCGGCCAGCCGATCCAGATCTACGCGCCGTTCACGTATGACGCCGTGTACATCATCGCCGACGCGATGAAGCGCGCGAACTCGGTTGACCCGGCTAAGATCCTCGCGGCGATGCCGGCGACGAAATACACGGGCGTGATCGGCACGACGACCTTCGATTCGAAGGGCGACCTGCAGCACGGCGTGATCTCGCTGTACAACTACAAGAGCGGCAAGAAGTCGCTGCTCGACGAAGTGAAGATGTAACGCGACCAGCGGTCAACAGCAGGGGTGAAAGCGCGCATGCGGTCACGCATGCGCGCTTTCTTTTTGGGCCGGCGTGTGCCGCCGCGCCGTCAGATTTTCAGGTGCGCGAGCACCCTTGGTGCGACGAGCGCGACGAGCGCCGCGCATAGTGCGACGACCGACAGGCCGATCGTCAGGTTCGCGGCCTGCGCGACCGCGCCGATCACGACCGGACCGAACAGCAGACCGAAATACGCGAGCCCGGCCACGTGCGCGAGCCCTTCGGCCGCATGGATGCCTTTCACGCGCGCGGCGGCCGCGAACAGCACGGGCATCATGTTGGCCAGCCCGAGGCCCATCAGCGTGAAACCCGTCAGCACCGCGACCGGGTTCGGCAGCAGCAGCGCGCCGATCATCCCCGCGCACGCGAGCGACGCACTCGCGAACACGAGCTGCGGCGCGCCGAAGCGGGCGCGCACGGCGTCGCCCGCGAAGCGCGCGATGGCCATCCCGCCCGAGAACGCCGCGTACGCGGCGCTCGCGAGCGCGGGGCTCGCCGCGACGACGTCGCGCATGTAGACCGTCGCCCAGTCGTACATCGCCCCTTCGGCGACCAGCGCGATCAACGCGATGCCGCCGAGCATCCACAACGCGGGCGAGCGCCAGCGGTTGCCGCCGCCGTGTGCCTGTTCGTGATGCGGCACGTGCGGCAGCACGGCCGGGCTCGCGGCCACGAGCACCGCGGCGCACGCCGCCGCCGCGAGCGCGAGATGCGCGACCGGCGCCATGCCGGCCGACAGCAGCGCGCCGCCGGCCGCCGCGCCGGCCATCCCGCCGATGCTGAACATCCCGTGCAGCGACGACATGATCGGCTTGCCGAGTGCGATTTCGACCGCGCTGGCCTCGGCGTTCATCGCGACGTCGAGCGTCGCCATCGAGAAGCCGAACAGCGCGAGCACCGGGAGCAGCATCCAGTAGTCGGGCACGACGAGGATCAGCGCCGCACACGCGGACATCACGAGCCCGCCGGCGAGGCACGCGGTGCGCGAGCCGACGCGCGCGATCCAGCGCGCGATGGTCAGCATCGCGGCGATCGACCCGCCGGCGACCGCGAACAGCGCGATCGACAGCAGCCCGGGGCTCAGCGCGAACTTGTCGCGCACGGTCGGCACGTGCACGCCCCACGACGCGTACATCATGCCGGCGACGAAGAACAGCGCCATCGACGCCGTGCGCGCACGCTGGCGGGCCGGCAGCGGCAGCACGCGATGCGCGTCGGGCGGCGCGGCGAACGGGGACGACGATTCGGGGGAGGAGGATTCGGACACGGGGAGGCTCGCCAGGAAAATGCGCGGGCGCACACGGCGCCCGTCGGATTTGTCCGATTCTATCGAACCGCTTACGTTCTTGCCGGGCGACGGCCGTTCGGTCGATGCTCGGGCGATCGGGCCATCCCGAGGCGGCGGCTCGGCGTCGCATCGGCCGTTCGGCCGATGCGCAACGTGCGGCGAGCGCGGGTAACATCGAAGCGATGCCCGCCGCGCCGCCTTTCGACCGCAGGAGTTCCGCTTGAACATCGATCCCGCCTTCGCCTTGCATCTGCTGCACCGCTGCGCGCTCGGCACGCTCGCCACCCATGCGCGCGAACCGCAGGGCTTCCCGTATCCGACGGTCGTGCCGTTTGCGCCCGATGCAAGCCATCGGCCCGTGATCCTGGTGAGCGGCCTGGCCGAGCATACGCGCAATCTCGCCGCCGATCCGCGTGCGGGTTTCCTCGTCGTCGATGCGAGCGGCGGCGAGGTCCTGAATGCCGAGCGCGCGACGCTGCTGGGCCGGTTCGTGCCGCTCGGCGACGATCCGCACGTCACCGCGCGTTACCTGCGCTACGAACCGGACGCCGCGCGCTATCTCGCGCTCGGCGATTTCGCGTTCTGGGCGCTCGAGATCGAGCGGCTGCGCTATATCGGCGGGTTCGGGCGGATGGGTTGGGTCGACGGCACGCATCTCGATGCGCTGCCGCCGCTCGCATTCGACGACGAACAGGCGCTGTGGCGTGCCTACGAGACGAGCGACGCACACCGCGACGGGCTCGACCTGCTCGGCGTCGATCGCCACGGCGCGGACTGGCGATGCGACGGGCGCCGCGTGCGCACGCCGTTCGAGTCGCCTTCGGCCGATGCCGGTGCGCTGCACGAGCGATTGATCGCCTGCGCAAAGGATGTGACGTGACGTCACGGGTCAGGGATTTGTCCGTTTAGCAAACTGCGTCATGTGGTTTTTGCAAAACTGTCGTCCGATGAAAGCTTTGATTTTCTTGAATGCAGGGTAATTGCGTATGTTGATAGACCGAATAGTCGATCGCTAATGTCCTAATCTCTATGCAGGAGCGTAAAAATTTGAGAAAAGGCCGCGGCCGGTCAAAATGACATGTGCGAATACCAATTGGCCTCGGGATTTTCATGAATCTCGCTTCTATCAAATCTTTTTTGTGCTAATCTCTGCCTTCGAAAATCCGAGGCACATATATTTCATGAATGGTGAGCCGGCTGCAGACCGGCGCCATTGGTCAGATAGATAGAAAGGGAAACTATGTCTTCTTACAAGGACCTGCTGGCCCAGCGGGAGAAGCTGGAGAAGCAAATCGAAGAAGCGAAGTCGCGTGAATACGCTGAAGTGCTGAATGACGTGAAGCAGAAAATTGCCGACTACGGCTTTTCGCTCGCCGAACTCGGTCTCAGCCGCGCAAAGGCCGGCAAGGTCGGTCGTCCGCGCGCAGGCGTGGCGGCGAAATACCGTGACCCGGAAACGGGCGCGACGTGGTCGGGTCGTGGCAAGCCGCCGCGCTGGATCGCCGGCAAGAACCGCGATCAGTTTGCGATTTAAACGTTCGTTTAAGTTGCCTGCTCTTCAAGAGAGCCGCGTGTCCGTCGAGGAGCGCGGCTTTTTTGTTTTCCGGGCACCGGCAGGGTCCTCTGCGCCGTCATGAAAATGTAAGCGTGTGTCGCGTGAATGAAAATGCGACACGTTCGTATAAGCGATTGATTTAAATGAGAAATTTGTGGGTATTGGAAGGGCTCGCGGGGCGCCTTTGATAGAATTACGACTCGCACACCGAGATCTCATATTTCATGTCCACGTTTTCCGGCGACGCGCAGAGCGCGGATAAGCACGCAGTTGCGCGCAAGAGCACGCTCGTCAGTATTGTGCTGAATGTCGTGCTTGCGACATTTCAGATCGTCGTTGGCGTGATTGCGCATTCGCAGGCATTGATTGCCGACGGTGTGCATTCGATTTCCGATTTGATCTCGGATTTTGTCGTGCTGGTTGCGAATCGGCATAGCGGCGCATCGCCGGATGCCGACCACAATTACGGCCATAGCCGCTACGAGACGGTCGCGTCGCTGTTTCTCGGCGCGATCCTGATTGCCGTCGGTATCGGCATGCTCTGGCGCGCCGGCGACCGTCTCGTTAATCTCGAAAACATTCCGGCCGTGCATTTTTCCGCGCTGATCGTTGCGCTGACGGTGCTCGTGTCGAAGGAAGCGTTGTTCCGCTACATGCTGCGCGAAGCGCGGCGCGTGCGCTCGGCGATGCTCGTCGCCAACGCGTGGCATGCGCGTTCGGATGCCGCGTCGTCGCTCGTCGTCGCGATCGGCATCGTCGGCAGCCTGGCCGGTGTACGGCTGCTCGACCCGATCGCGGCGGCGATCGTCGGCTTCATGGTCGCGCGCATGGGCTGGACGTTCGGCTATGACGCGTTGCAGGACCTCTCCGACCGCGCGCTCGATACGGCCGACACGGCCGAGATCCGCGCGCTGCTCGCCGCGACGCCCGGCGTGCGCGACGTGCACGACCTGCGCACGCGCAAGATGGGCGATGCCGCGCTCGTCGATGCGCACATCCTCGTCGATCCGAAGATCTCCGTCTCCGAAGGGCATTACATCGCCGAGACCGCGCGGGCGCGCGTGCTGTCCGACCCGCGCGTGCTCGATGCGCTGATCCATGTCGACCCCGAGAACGACGCGGCGCGCCGTCCGGCGCTCGCGCTGCCGCCGCGCGGCGAGCTCGCGGCCCGGCTCGAGGCCGCGCTCGCGCAGCGCGGGTTGCACGCGGCGGCGATCAATCTGCATTACCTGAGTACGGGGCTCGAGGTCGACGTGACGCTCGACAGCGACCCGCGAGACGCCGATGCGACGCTGGCCGGTCGGCTCGACGTCGAGACGCTGAAGCGCGAGTTCGGTGCGCGCCGGATCGGCTTCACGCGCACGCTGCCCGTGCAGACGTGACCGGCAGCCGGCAGCCGCGAACGCGGCCGGCCGCAGGGGTGGGGCTGCGCGTTACAGCGGCAGTTGCGTGTCGAACTTGATTTCGCGCAGCACGACGCTCGTGCGCACCTGCGACACGGCCGGAATCTTGAAGATGCGTTCGTGCAGGAACACGTCGTAGGCTTTGATGTCCGGCGCGACGATCTTGAGGATGTAATCGGCTTCGCCGGTCGTGCTGTAGCACTCGGTGACTTCCGGGCAGGTCGCGATCTCGCGCTCGAACTGCTCGACGCCGCCTTCGTTGTGGCGCGTCAGGTGCACGTGCGCGAGCGCGCAGACGTGCAGGCCGAGCTTCTCGCGATCGAGCAGCGCCGTGTAGCGCTGGATCACGCCCGACTGTTCCATGTCCTTGATGCGGCGCCAGCACGGTGTGCTCGACAGCCCGACCTGGTCGGAGATTTCCTGAACGGAACGGCGCGCGTCGAGTTGCAACAGGCGAAGGATTTTTTGCGAAAAGGAATCGAGCGTCACCTGCGCCTCCATGCGGCAGCTACAACACGCTGAATGTTAGAGGGCCGGGAAAGGAAAGGCAATCTGGCGACGCGCTGTTGAGCGAGATTCGCTAATTTGCTCGCGGATCCGTGGGATTTTGTCCCGCCCCCGCGCTATCCGACCGATCGGTATCCGACACGGCCAGGCCCGCGAGCGCGGCCTGCTGACGGCGCAGGTCGGCGAGCATGTTGCAGAACAGCGCGCCTTGCTCGATCGCGTCGTCGAGCGCGACATGCGTGTGCGGATGATCGTCGAACCAGTGCTTCGGAAAGCGCGGCTTGATCGCCTTGCGGTACGGCAGGCCCGTCATCGCGAACGCGAGCGTCTTGATGTCGAGCGCCGACCACGAGAACGGGCAGCGCCCCGCGAAACGCATCATGTACCAGAACATGAACGTGAAGTCGAAGCCGGCCGGCATCGCGACGAACACCGGCTTGCCGGGCAGCGCCTCGACCCATTCGACGTAGGCGACCAGCGCCGTCTCGGGCGTCTGCAGGTCGCGCCGGCATGCGGCCCACGCTTCGGGTTCGGTTTTCCACCAAGCTTCCTGCACAGGATGCGCGTGCGCGCCGGGCAGGGTCTCGAGGTTTGCCGAGAACGTCGCGATCAGTTGCTTGTCCTCGGTATAGGCGGCCGACGCGAAGCTCAGCATCGAGTGCGGGCCGGGAATCGGGCCGTCGGCTTCGACGTCGGTGCTGACGTAAATTTCCGGGATGGCGGTCTGATTCATCCGAATACCTTGTCGGACACGAACGGGTTCGTGCGGCGCTCGTCACCGAACGTCGACACCGGGCCATGACCGGGCACGAACGTGACGTCGTCGCCGAGCGGCCACAGCTTTTCCTTGATCGAACGGACGAGATCCTCGTGATTGCCGCGCGGGAAATCGGTCCGGCCGATCGAGCCCGCGAACAGCACGTCGCCGACGATCGCGACGCGATGCGCGCGGCTGAAGAACACGACGTGGCCGGGCGTGTGACCCGGGCAGTGATAGACCTCGAGCGTCTCGTCGCCGAACTGCACGGTGTCGCCGTCGTTCAGCCACCGGTCGGGCTCGAAGCTGTCGGCGGCCGGAAAGCCGAAGCGTTCGCTCTGCATCGGCAGCTTCTCGATCCAGAAGCGTTCGTCTTCCTGGGGCCCCTCGATCGGCACGCCGTAGCGCGTCGCGAGCGTCTTCGCGCCCGCACAGTGATCGATGTGCCCGTGCGTGAGCAGCACCTTCTCGACCTGCACGTTCTGCCGCGCGACTTCCTGTTCGATCCGGTCGAGATCGCCGCCCGGATCGACGACGGCGGCGCGGCCCGTCTTCTCGCAGACGAGCAGCGAGCAGTTCTGCTGGAATGGCGTGACCGGAATGAGCGTGACTTTCATGGAGGCACCGGCGGCTAAAAGGAGCGATTGTACCGGTCGCGCGCGCCGCCTGCCGTGCGTGCGATGCATGCCGCGGCGTGGATGAGGGCATTCCCGGAGCATGTCGATTGTTACAGCCATAGCGAGAATCAATGGTCCGCCGGGGGCGCTTTTCGAGACAAGGTTTTGATTTATGTATAATGCGCCCCATTGCGCGTGAATTTCACGCAATTCGCTGGTGTTTCGGCCCTGTTAAATAAGGCATCCGATTCACCGTCAAGCATCGGCCGCCGGGGGAATCCGGCGGTGTATCCAGCACCGAGCATTCGGTGCTCACGTCTTGTCCGGCCGGGTGCTGCGCGCCCGCTTGCGGCCCAGCTGCCGCGCCGCCGGATGAGGCCTGTGCCGCCGTTCCTGTGCGTTGGTCGTATCGACGCGCGCGAACGTGAAGCCATGTTCGATGGCGGCATGTGGGGTCTGGTCAGGCTGTTGGGGACAGGTTGCGCCAGACGTGAAAGCTAATCAGGACGGTTGCGGCCTAGACGAACGCCGCGCCCATGCTAGCCGCCTGCTCGCACTCGAGCGGGGCGTGCACGCATTTGCCGTCCGGGCCGCATCTCTGCGTTGTGAAGCAGCGTTGTATCGATGCGGCCCGAACCAGAAGGCGACACGTCGATGAATTTACGTTTTCCGAGCCGATTCGGAACCATTGCATTATTTTTTGCGCTGACGGGCTGTGCGGTGCCATCCAGCCAGACCACCGGCAGCGTGAGCCAGAAGAAGGCGGTCGACAGGACGGCCGCTGCCGCGAAGGCGGACGACGACAAGCAGCCGCTCAATTTCGATTCCGCGCTGGCGTCGATGCCGGCTGCCGACAGCAAGGACGCGAAGAAGTCGTCGCTGGCGGACGCCGAGCCGATCGACGGCAAGGACGTGTCCGATTTCCGCCAGACCGGCCGCGCATCGTGGTACGGGCGGGATTTCCACGGCCGCCGCACCGCGAACGGCGAGCGCTTCAACATGAACGCGTTCACCGCCGCGCACCGCACGCTGCCGCTGTCGTCGTACATCAAGGTGACGAACGCATCGACCGGCAAGTGGGTCGTCGTGAAGGTCAACGATCGCGGGCCGTTCAAGCGCGGCCGCGTGCTCGACCTGTCGTATGCGGCGGCCAAGGTGATCGGCCTCGTGCACGCCGGCACGGGCCGCGTGAAGATCGAAGGGCTGTCGCCGCAGGAAGCGCGCGAGGCGCGCGACGAAATGTTCGCGTCGATCTCGGCGAAGTAACGCGGCGGATCGTCCGCTCATGCACAAAGGGCTGCCTTCCGGCAGCCCTTTGTCGTTTCCGCGCGCCGGCGTCGCGCGTCAGCCTTCCTTCAGCGCGAGCGCACGCGCATACAGCGTGTTGCGCGATGCACCCGTGAGCGCGGCCGCGAGCTTGGCCGCGCTCTTCACCGGCACTTCTTCCAGCAGCAGCCTGAGCAGCGCGTCGTGCGCGGTGTCGTCGGCTTCGCCGCTTGCCGCCGGCGCGCCTTCGACGACCAGCACGAACTCGCCGCGCTGCCGGTTCGCATCGCCCGCGAGCCAGCTCTGTCCTTCGGCCAGGGTGCCCTGGAACAACTGCTCGTGTAGCTTGGTGAGCTCGCGCGCGATCAGCAGCCGGCGCGCGGGGCCGAACGCGTCGGCGAGCGCGGCGACGGTCTCGGCGATCCGGTGCGGCGCTTCGTAGAACACCAGCGCGTACGGGTGCGACGCCAGCGCCTGCAGTGCGGTCGCGCGCTGTTTCGCCTTCGGCGGCAGGAAGCCCGCGAACGTGAATGCGCCGGCCCAGTCGCCGGCCACGCTCAGCGCGGTCACGGCCGCGCTCGGGCCCGGCAGCGGAACCACCGTGAAGCCGGCGGCACGCACGGCGTCGACGAGTCGCGCGCCGGGGTCCGAAATGCCGGGCGTGCCGGCGTCCGACACGTAGGCCACGCGTTCGCCGCCACGCAGCAGTTCGATCACGCGCTGCGCGGCTTCGCGTTCGTTGTGCTCGTGCACGGCGACGAGCGGTTTCGAGATCCCGTAGCGGGCGAGCAGTTGGCCCGTGTTGCGGGTGTCTTCGGCAGCGATGCGGTCGGCGAGGCCGAGCACGTGCAGCGCGCGCAGCGTGATGTCGGCCGTATTGCCGATCGGCGTGGCGACCACGTAGAGCGCGGCGTCCGGGTAGTGCTGCGTAGGCGCGAGTTCGAGGAGGGCAGTCATGGCAGGCAAGGCACGCAATCGCGGCACGAGCGGAACAAGGACGGCATTGTGCCACGCGGCGCCGGCCCGGCCGGATGGCGCGCGCGGTCGGCCGCATTCGGGCGACAACTTTTCCGGCGCGGCGCGATCCAAACCGGTCGGCGCGGCGTTCGAGCAGCGCGCGCGGCAGTTTCTCGAGCGCCGCGGTCTCGGGTTCGTCGCCGCGAACGTGACGATGCGCGGCGGCGAGCTCGATCTCGTGATGCGCGAGCCCGACGGCATGCTCGTGTTCGTCGAAGTGCGTGCGCGGCGCAGCACCCGGCATGGCGGTGCGGCCGCGAGCGTCGGCTGGCGCAAGCGGCGGCGTCTGGTCGCGGCCGCGTTGCAGTTCTGGTCGCGGCACGGCGCCGGCGCCGCATGCCGTTTCGACGTCGTTGCGTTCGAGGCCGGGCGGCTCGCGTGGTTGCGCGACGCATTTCGTACCGACGACGCGTAGCCGCGAGCTGTGACGAGATGTAAAGAGTTCTTGCCGGACCCCCGGAGAGGGCGCCGGAGTACGGTAAACTCGCCGCACCCACGATGTCGCGCGAGTTGTGCCGCGCGCCCAGTTCACCAGGAATCGATGTCAGTCGAACGTATTCAGCAACAATTCCGCGACAGCGCCGCGCTTCATGCCGAAGCGGCCGACACGCTGTCGCTGCCGATCGCAGCCGCGGTCGATGCGATGTTCGCCGCACTGGCGAACGGCAACAAGATCGTCGCATGCGGCGACGGCCCGTCGGCCGCCGCCGCGCAATACCTCGCCGCGTCGCTCGTCGGCGGTTTCGAGCGCGAGCGTCCCGGGCTGCCCGCGATCGCGCTGGCCACCGACGCGTCGCAGGCCGGCCTCGCGGGCGCCGCGGCCGTCGAGCAGTTGTTCGCGCAGCAGGTGCGCGTGCTGGGCCAGACGGGCGACATCCTGCTGGTGCTCGACGCGGGCGGCGCATCGCCGCGCGTGCTCGCGGCGATCGACGAGGCGCACGAGCGCGAGATGACCGTCGTCGCATTGACGGGCGGCAACGACCACACGGTCGTGGCCGCGCTGTCCGACACCGATATTCCGATCAGCGTGCCCGCCGTTCGCGCGGCGCGCATCCACGAAGTCCATCTGCTGACCATCCACTGCCTGTGCGACGGCATCGACGCGATGCTGCTGGGTGAGGATTGAACGAAGGAGAGCCGTCGATGAATCAAAGCCGCGTCAAACAGACGCTCGTCAGAACCACGCTGCTCGCCGCGCTGACGGCGGGCCTCGCCGTGTCGCTGCAGGGTTGTGTGCTCGGAGTCGTGGGCGCTGCGGCGGGCGGCGGCGCGCTGATCGCGACCGATCGCCGTACGCTCGGCGCGCAGACGGAGGATCGCGAGATCCAGGTCAAGTCGCTCACGCAGATCAACAACGGGCTGCCGGACCAGTCGCACGTGAACGTGACGGTGTTCAACCGTCGCGTGCTGCTGACGGGCGAAGTGCCGAACGATGCGTCGAAGCAGCGCGCCGAGGAAATCGTGCGCGGCATCAACAACGTGAACGGCATCGTCAACGAGCTGTCGGTCGAGCCGGCGTCGTCGCTGTCGTCGCGCGCGAACGACTCGTACCTCGAAGGGCGCGTGAAGTCGGAGCTGATCGCGACGAAAGGCATCTCGGCGAACTACTACAAGGTCGTCGCCGAACGCGGCAATCTTTACCTGATGGGCCTCGTGACGGTGGATGAAGGCAATCGCGGTGCGGAAGCCGCGAGCCAGGTGCCGGGCGTCGAGAAGGTCGTGAAGGTGTTCCAGTACGTGAAGCCGCAGGACGCGCAGGCGCTGCAGGACGCGTCGCCGGCGAGCGGCGCATCCGGCGCGCAGGCGGCTGCCGCACCGGCGGACAGCGCGACGGTCGGCGCGGTGCCCGACGCATCGGTGCAGTCCGCGCCGCTGCAGCCGCCCGCGCCGATCTCGAATTCGTCGAGCGTGCATCCGGGCAATCCGAAGGCGAAGGCGCAATGACGGGCATGCGGATGAAGCAGATGAAACGATGGATGGTGCAGGGCGCCGCGGCTGCGGCGCTCGCGGCCGGCACGCTGGGCGTCGCGCATGCGGACGTCGGCGACGGCCTGAAGGTGGCCCGCAGCAACGCGTGCATGGGCTGCCACGCGGTGGACCGCAAGCTCGTCGGCCCGTCGTTCAAGGATATCGCCGCGCGCTACAAGTCCGATCCGCAGGCCGTGGCCAAGCTGTCGAAGAAGGTGAAGGACGGCGGCTCGGGTGTCTGGGGCGCGATTCCGATGCCGGCGCATCCGCGCATGAGCGACGCAGACGTCCGGTCGGTGGTCGAATGGGTGTTGGCTGGAGCACCGTCGAAGTAACGCGTCGGGGTGACGTAACCCCTATTGCCAAGCGCGGAAATGCGTGTGTATGATGATCGACTGTTGGGGCGGTAGCTCAGCTGGGAGAGCGTCGCGTTCGCAATGCGAAGGTCGGGAGTTCGATCCTCCTCCGCTCCACCAACGGACTTCGAAGGGCTTGATCGCATGAGACAGGAAGCATATTTTTGCCCCAAGTGCAAAGATATGCTTCCCTGACAAAGTGCAACGTTATGCTTCCTTGGCAAAAAGCCGGCCTCGTGCCGGCTTTTTGTTTGGTCGCTCACGTTCTTGCTTACTCGAGCCAGCACACCAGATGAATATTCTCAAAGGCTGCGTCAGCTGACAGCTTTGTCCCTTATCGTTGCCGGCAGTTGTGAGTGCATTTGCGTGTCGATCGGGGCGCGTGACTCACCGCATGAACGCTCGGCGGTTTGTTGTCCGGTAGGCAGCCATCGAGACTCAGCCATTCACCAGTCAAACTTATAGGATCTCTCTGACCTGATTTCGTCAATCGTGCGCTTGATTTGCCGCCGATCATCCTCGTTCAGGCGGTCCAGATCGCTTTCAATCCGCGTAAGGTATTCCTCACCACCGTATGAAGCGGCTACCCGCTTGAGAATCTTGGCGATATCGTGAGTTCGACATGCAACTAGCGCCAGATCGCCGGCCTTCCACGACGACGACATAAATGCGTTGACGAGCTCCCGGCGTGCTGTTTTGCAGCGATCCCAATCGAAAAAACGGGACAAACTTTAAGAAGTCTGGCACATCGTCGGCCTTCGCAAATTCCTGATAGACCACGGGAAACAAGGCCGCGATCAACATCGAGACCGGCTGTCGACGGGCGTGAAGCAGCGATTGTATGAGCCATCCGGCCGCATTCACCAGAGCGTTACGCGATGTCTTTTCAGCGTCGAACATAAGTCTGGCGCACGCGTCGTAGGCCGCTTCAGTCAGATCCAGCGCTTGTCGGCCTTGTAGGACATGCGCGATTTTATCGACCGCCCCAACGATAGATGTGCGTGCGGTCGATGGCGCTATCTCGAAGGCGATAAGGTTTCGGCTTGCGACTGCGGCGTCTCGGTCGCGCTTTAGCCCGACCCTACCATAACGCTGATGTCTGAATACGGTATTGAACGGGTGCGCGGCGGGCATTTTTGTCAATCCGATCAAGTAAATGTCGAAGCGGCCCTGCGAGCAACAGGGGCGTGGGATCGCATCAAGCAAGCTCAAGCACCGAAGATTGCTTGGAGCGTGGATGCCTCTTGGAGCGACGCACTCGATGAATTCTTGAATATCGCCGTGCAATATTACGATGCTGGCGTTCCGGAGCACCTGCGTGACAGCGTGTTTGGCGCAGCCTATCGTTTGACGCGATACCGCTTCTGGCGAGATGAGTTTGCTCCGGGATTGGCTTGGGATTTCTGGAGTCCCAAGGGCGTACTTCCAGTGTTGCTATCGTTCAAATACCAGCGCCCAGTGTCCAGTGGGTTGCCCTCGTCATATGACGTGTTGGCGGCTGCGCTAAACCGAGGGCGAGGCGGAAATCATCCGTTGCGACGATTGTTTCTCTTGGCTTGGAAGACATACCAACCCCCGACAACCGATCGGCAGGCTGCCACAGTCGAGCGATTTATGGGATACCTCGACGAGGATGAAGACTACGATCGTAGATACGATGATTTCGTATCCGTTTTGCTCCCGGAAACAAGAAATTTGCTAAGAGGAAAATGAGATAGCTCTCGGTTGTGCGGTTAGGTTGTTGATCTTTGCGTGTAACCGTAAGAAGAATAGCTTTGTCATGACAAGCATAAGTACCTGCTTGTCAAGCTACAGCGATCTCAGTTATGAAAGGTGCGGGAAACTAGCGTGCGGTGTCCTCTTTCTACTGTTGATGAACCAAAAAGGCGGGCATTTTACTTATCCGCGAGAAACTGCTGCTGACTAGCGATCAGTGATGCACCACAGGCGGTCTTCATGCCATGCAGGGCGACAGCGCGACCTTCAATCGAATACTGGCTCGATCCCTGAATGATCGGGAATATACCTTTACATTTCGGGCAACTGACCATATGGCCAACGCCAGCCGCTGGCTGACCACTGAGATCCATGCCTCCGAAGCCATCCAGCACGATACCACCGTGATCCGTCAAGTCGCCCTTACGAATGATGGGTTGCATTTTGTCAACTCAATACTTCATTCTTTGTCAATTACTACTCGGCTGTTATCGAGATATTTTTAGAAAATATCATTCCGAATCAGTAAATTTCGGGTCCTTCACTATGTCATCATCGTCGCTGGAGTAGTAAAGAAATCCAAGCTCCTTTGTTTCCACAAGAATACCTTCAGACAATTTTCCGCCTCCGACCAACTCTTCATCGATAAGCCAGTCGTCATACCCATCTACACATTGGCGCTTGTCGAAATCACAGACGACAAGGCCAGCAACGTCCCCCTCGACGATAACATGATCGCCAATGTGGATCTCTAGCCCAGATGAAACGTATTTCACGATGCGCCTCCTCCCTATCAAGGCGAGTTGAGAAATGGCTCAATCGGCACCATGCTTGACGTCAACTGCTCCGGCTTAAGCACATATTTTTGCTTCGCCCAGAAGCAAATGCATTTCGGATATGGCGACTGATTGGCCTGAAATATATTGTGATGCGACCCGTATACGCCATGTTGCATTTCATTATCAGGTATCACATCAAGCGGCCTGTACGCAAATGTGCCAACCGCGATGATTTTCCCCGAAACGGTTTTGCACGGGTTGCATTTATTCGGGCAATCATCTTTTTCTTTGACCTTTTCTTGCGTACTGTCCGTGGACCTCGTCATGTACCAAATGCCCGCTCCGATCATGACCAGCGCACCGATTCCTGCGCCGATCAGTGTTCCCGGTCCCGGAACGACGCTTCCGATACCGGCCCCCATTGCTATTGTGCCGAGGCCATCGGGATCGATCTTGTGTGTCGGAATGCCGTCCGCATAGGCGTAGAAATTTAGCCCTGCACGCAGTCCGATCGGATCTTGATTGATGTATCGACCTATAGCTGGATCGTAGTATCGATGCCGGTTGTAGTACAGCCCGGACTCTCTGTCCCTGAATTGCCCCGGAAACCGAATCGGGTTGTCGATTTCGTCGGCGATCATCGACTTCGTCTGTCCGTAGCCGTCGAAGTCTGCCGCCCACACGACGCGGCGCATCTCGTCGTAGAGTTCTTGCGGAGCGCCAAGGTGGTCGGTAATGTAGAAGTACCTTTTGCCGCGCTCGAGCCGAGCCACAGGCCCGGCATGGTCTGGATGAGCAACATAGGTCACGGACTCATCGTTACGAGGTGTCCGACCTGTACGGACCTCCTGCAGCATCCAGTCGCCGTCCCAGACGAACAGCGTCGTAGACGGTGCTGCGCCGGCGGGTGTGTGAACCTTTGCGATCCGTCGGCCGAGCGCGTCGTACTGGTATTCGGTGCGGCTGCCGTCGGCCTGTTCGATACTGCTCAATTGATGCCCGTTGTCGTAGCGGTAGCGCGTTTCCACGGATTCAGGCGTGGTTACGGGGGGGACGGCCTCCCTGCGGGCAAGTAACCGGTCGAGCAGCCCCGGATTGTGATCCGACTCGGGAACGTCCTGTATCGGACGCTCTACGCGCCCTGTACGGTTGCCGTGCCCATCGTAGCTGAAATCAAATTGGGAGCGTGTCATTCCGGCGACTGTGATGAATCTCTTCAGTCGATCACCAGGTGCCTCCGGGACGGCAGCCGCATCGGCCATCGACGTAGCTGTGCTATCGCGTTCCGATCCGTGGTCCAGCCGCGAGAGCAGGTTGCCGGCTGGATCGTACCGATATATTTCACCCGATGGGTGCGGGACGGCTTCGCCGCCCCGCCGGTTCACACCGGTCAACCGCGCGAGCGGATCGTATTCGAAATGACGCTCGCCTCGCCACGTGTCGGCCAACCGCGTGATCTGCCCGGCCATGTCGTAATCCCATGCGCGCCACGGACGCGGTTCTGCACGTGGCTGCCCGCGCTCATCAAGATCCTGCAAGCGCTGCGTTTGAAGGAATCCGGCTTCGTTGTACACGAACAACTGCGCGATAGGGCCTTGAACTGCATGAATCGTCCGATGCAATGCATCGCGTTCGAAACTCGCCAGCGGTTCGCCGTCGAGCAGTAGCCCGTGAATATGACCACTGCCGTAACGTTGCCACGTCAGCAAGCCGACGCCGGGCAACTGCATCCCGCTGCGGTTGCTGGCTGCATCGAACGTGTGCTGTAGTCGCCAAACTCGCCCGTGGTGCGATTGAACCTCGGCCGTGCGCCGTCCGGCAGCATCGTATTCGTACGTGATCTGCGATGGTTCGCTGTCTCTCGGTTCGTGGCGGATCTGCGTCAGCAGGCCACGAGCGTCGTAGCCAAATGTGGTGTGTGTGCCATCCCCGAGTCGTCGCTCGATCGGCCGTCCCAGATTGTCGTACAGCAGCGTCGTGCGCAATTGGCCGTCATTGCCGTGATTGATTTGCGCGATCTGTTCGCCAACGGCGTTGTATTCGACTTGCTGGCGTCGGCCATCGAATCCCGTTTGGGCAATCATGCGACTCTGCGCGTCATACTCGAACGTGCAGCGCTCGCCCTTGGCGTTGGTCAGCGCCACGACTCGCCCGAGCGCGTCGTAACCGTAATTGGTGGTGGTGCCATCCGGCGCTTCAACCCGGACGATCTGGCCGTAGGCGTCCCGTGTCACCTGCGTCGTGCGCCCGAGCGGATCGGTATAGGCAATCGCCTGTCCTGCCCGATCGTATGTCGTTTTCCAGACGCCGAGCCCAGCCGGGGCGATCGCCGTCGGCAGTCCGGCAGCATTACCGTAAAATTTGCTCGTCTGCCCGAGTGCGTTCGTCTGGTGGGTTTGCCGCCCGCGCTCGTCGTAACCGTACTGCGTCGTGAAGCCCGAGCAGTCGGTGCGTGCGATCATCTGACCGGCGTCGTTGAATTGTGTTTTCGTCACGTTACCGAGCGCGTCGGTGTGCGCAACAGCCAAGCCATTCTCAAACGTGGTAATAGATGTGTTGCCGAGCGGATCGATCTCCTTGACCAGATGGCCGTCGGTGTCGTATTCGCGCTGCCAGATATGCCCGGCGGGATCGGTAATTCGCGTAGGCAAGTTCTGGTCGTTGTATTCAATGCGCGTCAGCTGACCTGCGGCGTCACGGATCGCGATCGGATTCCCGGTTGCGTCGCTGATTGATTGCGTCTTGCGGCCGAGCGCGTCGATGCGCGCCGCGACATTACCCGTCTCATCGAACTCGGTCTGGTCCGCGCTGCCGTCCGAATGAACGATCTGGTCGACTGCCCATAGGCCGTTGTAGCGGTATGTCGTCGTGTTCCCGAGTGCATCCGTCACCTGCGTCATCCGGGCGGTCGGCTGGTACGAGAAGCGTGCCTCGCGCGTCACGACTGGCTGGCCGTCGGCGTCGAGTGTGTACGCGTAGGTTCTGATGCAGCGCGCCTGTGGCGTCTCGCCATCCCACTCGGCGACGAACGTTGCGCCGGCCGGCGTCTGGTAGCGCGTCAGCAGGTGTGTGTGATACGCGTATGTCCAGGTTAGATTGCCACTGTCGATCGCCTGAACGAGATCGCCGTGATCATCGTATCGATACGCGGCAAGTTTCTGCGTCGAAGTGCCATGCTCGTCGAGCAGATGGACCTCGATGATGCGGCCTTCATTGTCATGCTGGCACGAGACCGTATGGCAGTTGTTCTGGATCTGATGCAGGTTGCCGCTCGGCGTATACCTAAACGACAGCGATTGCTTGTCGCGGGTCTCGTAGCGCTCCAACAGCCAACGATCGGATTCGCTCGGATGCGGGCTATACGTCTCGACGATGCCATTCGGAAAGCGTACCGCGTACCTCGTGAGCCCCTCGATACTGTCAAGCCGCTGAAGCGTGTATTTCTCGATCGGATGAAAGTGTTCCTGACCCGAATCGAGCAACGGAAATTGCAGCTGTCGGCCGTCGAAGTCGATATAGACGAGCTTCGGTATATCAGCGATCGTCACGCGACGTACTTCGGTCGCGTACTGAAGCTTCCATGCGACGCCGAAACTGCCGATTCGCTGATCGGCACTGCGATAACGCCGGTTCCAGCGGATCGGCACTCTTCCTGGCAATGTGAAATCGTCGTGCGTGAGCAACTTCTGGCCAGTTGCAACGTCCACTGGATGCGCGCTGGTGGTCTTCTTAGCGCATTCCGCGCAATCGGCCTCCGTGACGGGCGCGAGACCTTTTGCACTGCCGCCGCTCTGCGTGACCGGTCCCTCGAGATAGATGCCCTTGCCCTTTAGGTGAATACCGGCCGCGTCGATCGTGATCGTGCCACCCGGACCGATCAGTTGCGCTGTCTTCGCGCCTGAGAGGCTTGCCTGGCCCGAGTCGGTGATTCGGATCTGATTGCTATTCGCACTCTGCACCGGATCGGGGATTTGTGGGCTGAAGCTGGGGGAAATGTCGAGCGGCCTCTCCTGGTCTTTCTTGACCGCATCGCCGACGGCCTTGCCTCGTACTGTTACCTCATAGGTATGCCCCACGTGCGCGGTCCAGTCTTGTACCACGCGATCAACCCGATCCATGCCGACCGTGCTGGCCATCTGCAGTACGACATTGCGTAGATACAGGCCGCCGACGTTGACATTGTAGGCCAGACCGACGTTGAGCATTTTGCCAAGTCCGACCGATTGCACGGAGGCCAGACCGACGGTCTCAAACTTGACGCCACCAGTCGATAAGGTCCAGTTCTGGCCAATGCTGGCCTTCTCGTCGTTCCCAACCGATTTTTCGCGATCGTTGCCGACCGAGTGCGATTCATCGTTCTCGACTTCGATGCGCTGATCTCTCTCCGCATGCAACCAGACTTCTTCTTGTCCCTTTCGGTCTTCGAAGCGCAGTGCGTTCGCCGTTCCATTGTCGCCGCCTGTCGTTGAGCGTGTCAGGATGCCGCTCTGGGTCGCGTTGTCCGGCAGCGCCCACGGTGGCATGTTCGCCGCGTTGTAGACAGATGCAATAATTAGGGGGCGATCAGGGTTGCCGTCGGTGAAGGTCACGACGACCTCGTCCCCAATGCGAGGAAGCTGGATCATCCCGAATCCGCTACTGGCCCAGGGTTGCGCGACGCGAACCCAACACGAACTCGCCTGATCCTGCTTCCCGAGCCGATCCCAAGGCAGCTGGATCTTCACGCGACCAAGCCTGTCGGTGTAAATTTCCTCGCCTTTCGGCCCGACCACCACTGCTGTCTGCACGCCATGGATCATGGGTCGCGGACTCGTCAGCAGCGGCCGATAAGGAATCTTCTTGCGGATGCAGCGGAATTCGGCCGTATAGATCGCGCTGCCCAGCGCGGGTAGGACTTGCGACTCCGGCTTTGCCTGGTAGTTGTTCGTTCCGTGGTGCCGGATCGACGTCAATAGAAATTGCCGGTCCTCGGGCTTCGCCTGCTCGTGATCGTAGTGCGCGTCGAGCTCGAAGTACCGCTCAAGCTCGAGCCTGCGGTAGTGACTCTTGCCGACGAAGATCTTGCTGTGGGCAGCCAGCGCCTCGGCCCGGAATCGGGCGAGTTGTTCGCCTCGATCGGAATCGGGAAAACCGTGGGCGCCGAGATAGTCGTAGAGCTCGTAGTTGTCGACTTCACCTTGGTCGACAGCCGTGTCGCGTTCGACGTAGCGCCGCGCACCAGGCGCTTTATAGTCTCCGGTCTTGAGCGCGACGCTGCCCGACGTGAATTTGCGACGCGATACGAATGATGTAACGACCTGGTTGCTTTCTAGGATCTCGTCGGTCGAATAGCGCAGCACCGGACTGTACCCGGCAATCGGACCGGCGTTGATCGACGAGTCCGTGATGATTAACGTATGGCCGTCCTTCTTGTGTTCGAAATAGAAGAACAGCCCTTCTTCCTGCATCAGGCGCAGCGCGAAAGCGAGATCAGTCTCCTTGTACTGGGTACAGTAGCTGCGATTAACCGTTGGCGCGGACAAACGAAACACGACGTCACCGAATCTCCGGTATCGATGCATCACGTCGTTGAGGATCTCGCCGACCGTCTGTTCCTGAAAAATCCGGATATCCTGACGGCGATCCATGAAGGCGAGCCATGGCCTTGCGACGGCCTCGTAGGTTGCCAGACCGCCATCGGTGCCTGTGTGTATAAAATCGGTGACGTAGCCGTGGAAATAGCGCACGTCCGTGCTAGCAAGCGCGTCGGTCAGCTGCAGGGTGACCGTCACCGGCTTGCCGATCAATTGCTTGAGCTCGATGTTCGGGTCTTGGGACGCGAGCATGAACTTCATTTCAAACAGTTCGCCCAACCCCTCTTCGCAGACGAACTCGGTCAGCACGAGCGCTGAGCGACCGGACAGCGGCGTGTCGATCGTGAACAGCCGATTGTTTTGCAGCGCAAAGAATTGCTTTGCGATCTCTTGAAGGGAAATCGGCGACATAGGCGATGACGTCCTGTCGTTGTTGGTTCTTCTATCGGACCGGGAGGCAGCCTCCTCCCATATATCGGTCCCTCTCTCATCAGGCATACTGCCCAATCGTGCGATCGTAGCAAAGTCGTTTTCGCGAGGCACGATTTTTTTGGCTATTGTTTCTTATCGATGCCGAACTGGAGGGACGTGCGCCATATTGTTGGCGAAATTGTGGATTAACGTGTCGCTGCGGCTCACGATGACGTTGTCCGATGCGCAATAATCAGTTGCGCCGCTGCAGTGCCTGCTCACGTACCTCGAGAAAGATCGAACGGCGAACTTTATTGGGGCATATCAAATTTGTTCATGACTGCGCCTGTTGAGGTGATTTTTAACCGGTATTCAACATAAAGAATTAAGTTGACGCGCCGGGATATAGGGGAAATTATTCTGCCGACATCGCTGCGTTGCATCACAGGAATCGTCTGCTACAACCCGAAATCAGTGAGGGCGTTCTGTACCGATGCCGCGTCCATCAATATGTCGGTTGGTGCTTCATCGATGTCCTAGATTTCATCACTGACGCAGCTTCGACTCACGAGAGCTGCTGCTGTGATGGCGGAAAGTTTCATCAATGAAATGGACTCCTTGGAGAATGAGTCCTTGGGTTGCCCCGATCAAATTTGGAGGCTACCAGTAGGCCCCGGTTTGTGCGCTCGCGAGCATTCTCGAAATCAGGTCGATGCCTTCGGGAGTTTGAAGGTAGTCTGCGGGGCATCTCCCTCCGAGCGCGGGAACTGGTGAACGAAGCCAGTTGAGCAGCCATGATCGTGCGTCAAAGCCATCTGGATTCCCCGAGTCATCAACCATTCTCTGAACCTGCGCGGTAAGCATTTCGATGACAGCAGGCGGGACGCTTGCTGGGCAGGAGCCCGATGATGGCGAGCGCTCGTTGCTGCCTTTCCTAATGTTGGGCATATCCGTGTCATAGTCGGTTTGGCGTCGGTCGTGCTGTCACACCTGATAAAGCTTCACAAGACGTGGTTCCGATCTCCAAGAGTAGTTCTTCTCACGCCTGCTGCGGAACCCGTTTAGACATTCACGATTCACCGTTGACTGAACAAAGTGCAACGAATTCGTTCACATTTGGACAAAGTGCAAATATATGGTTCCGACCAAATCATCAAGGAAGGATGTCGGAGGCTAACTAACGGGGTTTCAGTGCAGAGATATGGTTCCAGCCATCGAAGAAATATGCTTCCTGTCTCAGCAAGATCAGGCCCTTTTTGTTTTTGCTCCTGGCGTTTCACCTCTATCTCGAAATACAAACGTATACATTTGCATACGGTCGCATTATGCTTCGAGTAAGTGACTCGAAGGGATTGAACGTCATGCAAACCGTATCGGTACGAATTCCGGAGGACGATCTCGCGTGGCTAGTCGAACTGCAATTGCCGGATGCGACAAGCCCGAGCGACAAGATTCGCGCGCTGATTGCCGACGCTCGTCGGCGGGTCAAGGGGGCGCACGACTTCGTCCGATGCGCGGCGCTGCTCAGGGAGCAGGTGCGGCCGATCCTCGACGCGATCGACGCCTACGAACATGCCACATATCACCGTTCTGAAATCGTGACGCTGCTCGCGTCGCAACTCCCGGAACTCATGGCCAGCCTCGTGACGGCGGCGCCGCCGGGCAAGCCGATTGGCGAGGCCGCCGGCGAACTCGAAGCACGGCTGACTGCGAAGAGCATGCGCATGCTGCTCGGGCTGCTGCGCCTTGCCGTGACCGGCAATCCACCCGCTTATGATCCTGCCGTGCTCGATTCGTACGTGCACGAGGTCAAGGAACTGGCGAATCTTATTCAGCCGGCTCAGGCGAAGCCGTGAGCAGTCGATGAAACCGGCGCTTGGTGACCGGGCCGGTCAGGCCCGCGTGAATTCCTGAAGGAGTGACAAGTCGTGACGACAGAACATTTCGGTATCCGAGTCAAAAGGTTGTTGACCGCGAACGTGCATTCGCTGATCGGTTCGCTGGAAAGCCGCATGCCGCAGGCCATCCTCGAGCAGTACCTGCGCGAGTTCGACGAGGTGATCGCGCAGGCGCGGGTGGCGCTGGGCCGGCATGAAGCCGCGCGGTATCAGGCTTCCAAGGCAATTGCGCGCATCAACAACGAGATCGAACGTTTGAACGAACTGCTCGGCACCGCGCTCGCCAGAAACGACGATGCAGCCGTGCGTGCCGGCGCGGAGCGGCAGATCGAGCTGGAGGATCAGCTCGGCGTGCTCCAGCAGTCGCTTCACGAGGCGAGCGAGCACGCGCAGGTCGCCGAGGGCGATCTGCTGGGTCTGCGCGCGAAGCGGGCCGAGATGGAAGCGGGGCTGCGTGAACTGATCGCGGCACGGGCAGTCGCACCCGGCGACGGCGAGCGCCGGACGGAAGGCACGGCAGCCGCGGACCCGCGGGCGGAGCAGCTCGAACAGGGTTTCAACCGGACGATGGCCGGCGCGACCGGCGCGCCGGGATTGGGCACCAGTCCCTCGTCGGCTGATCCGTCGCTGCTGTATCGTCTTGAAACTCTGCACAAGGAGCAGCGGATCGAGGAACGCGTCGCGCGCCTGAAGTCGCAACCCGGAAAGCTAGCGGGCGACATCTCCTGATCGGGTGTTTCCGAACCTGAGAGCAAAACGATAATGATTTCTTCACTGATGCTGCCGGGCAACGCGCCGTTCGTCGTCGCCATCGGGCTGATGATCGTCATTGGCGTGCTGGAATGCGTGTCGATGCTGATGGGGCTGAGCCTGACCGAGCATGCGGGCAGCTTGCTTGTGCTGCATTTTGGTCTCGATCATGCCGACAGCGGCGCCGACGCCAGCGTTGTCGGCCAGTTTCTCGGCTGGCTGCATGTGGGCCGGGTTCCGTTGCTGATCCTGCTGATTCTCTTCCTGCTCGGCTTTTCGATTGTCGGACTAGCGTTGCAGACATCACTGCAGGCCGTCGCGGGTTTCATGATGCCTACCGCGCTAGCCGTCGGGTTGGCGGCGGCCGCGGCGCTGCCGTTCGTGCGCCACACCGGCAAATTCGTCGCGCGCTTTCTCCCGCAAAGCGAAACCACGGCGGTTTCCGAAGCCGATTTTATCGGCCGCACCGCACGGATCATCACCGGCGAAGCATCACTGGGCAATCCGGCCGAAGCACGGCTCGTCGACGAGCACGGCCAACAGCACTATGTCCGGGTGGAGCCGGACGAAGCCGGCCGGACTTTCGCGAAAGGCACGACGGTCCTGCTCGTGTCGCGCATCTCGGGTTCGCGCTATCACGCGATCGAAAATCCCCGGCCCGAATTGCTCTGAATCACTTTTCGCCAGGCGGCCGCCGTTCCGGGCGGCGCGGGCTAGCGCATGTTGCTGTCACCATCCGTACACAGGAGTCGAACAAATATCATGATGAATGCACTCTCATTCTGGGGCGCCATTGCGTTGGCAGTGGTGGTGGGTCTCTGCGTGATCGGCCTGATTTTCGCGCGTCTCTATGTCCGGGCATCCGCGGAGCGGGCCTTCGTCCGCACCGGTCTCGGCGGTCAGAAGGTGATCATGAGCGGCGGCGCGGTGGTGCTGCCGGTGTTTCACGAGGTGATCCCGATCAACATGAACACGCTGAAGCTCGAAGTGAGCCGAGCGACGCGCGATAGCCTCATCACGAAGGACCGGATGCGTGTCGACGTGGTCGTGGCCTTCTTCGTGCGGGTCGCACCGACCGAAGAGGGGGTGTCGACCGCCGCGCAGACGCTCGGGCAGCGCACGCTTGCGCCGGAAAACCTGCGCGCGCTCGTCGACGACAAGTTCGTCGATGCGCTGCGCTCGACTGCCGCGCAGATGACGATGCAGGACCTGCAGGACGCCCGCGAAAAATTCGTGCAGGGCGTGCAGAACACGGTCGCCGAAGATCTGACGAAGAACGGGCTCGAGTTGGAAAGCGTGTCGCTGACCAATTTCAACCAGACGTCGAAGGAGTATTTCGATCCGAACAATGCGTTCGACGCCGAAGGCCTGACGAAGCTCACCCAAGAAACCGAGCGGCGCCGCAAGGAGCGCAACGAGGTCGAGCAGGACACCGAGGTAGCTGTGCGTGAAAAGAACCGTGACGCACTGTCCCGCAAGCTCGAAATCGAGCAGCAGGAATCGTTCATGAAGCTCGAACAGGAGCAGCAGGTCAAGACGCGCACGGCCGAACAGAATTCCCGCATCGCCACGTTCGAGGCCGAGCGTCACCAGGAGGCGGAGCAGAGCCGGATCGCCGCCGAGCGGCAGATCCAGGAATCCGAGATCCAGCGCGAGCAGGCATTGCGCACCCGCAAGGTGGAAGCGGAGCGCGAAGTGCGCGTGAAGGAGATCGAGCAGATGCGGGTCACGGAGATGGCGGCGATCGAGCAGGCGAAAGTGACTGAAATTGCGCAGCAGGAGAAGGCAATCGTGATCGCGGAGAAGTCCGAGGCGCAATCGCAGGCGCAGGCTCGCGCGAATGCCTCGCTCGCGGACGCGGTGCGCGCCGAGCAGCTGGTCGAGACGACACGCAAGACCGCCGAGGCGGATCGCGCGAAGCAGGTGGCGCTGATCGAGGCGTCGCAGGAGGCGGAAACGCAGGCGGTTCACATCACGACGCAGGCGCGAGCGGAGCGGGACGCGGCTCAGATGCAGGCTGCCGCGATGGTCGAGCTGGCCGAAGCGGCGCGCAAGAAGGGTCTCGCGGAGGCGGAAGCGCAGCGTGCGCTGAACGACGCGATCAATGCGCTTTCGTCGGATCAGACCAGCCTCAAGTTCAAGCTCGCGCTGCTGCAGGCGTTGCCGGGCGTGATTCAGCAGACCGTCGAGCCGATGAAGTCGATCGACGGCATCAAGATCATCCAGGTCGACGGGCTCAATCGCGGCGGTGCGGCGGACGGCGGCACGTCGGTCGCGACAGGGGGCAATCTGGCCGAGCAGGCGATGTCCGCGGCATTGTCCTATCGCGCGCACGCGCCGCTGATCGATTCGCTGCTCGGTGAAATCGGTTTGTCCGGCGGATCGCTGCAGGGATTGGTGCCGGCTGTCCCGACTGACGTGCCGGCAGCGAACCACGCACTGGCGGCGAACCACGTGCCGGCGGTCACCGTTTCGCCCGAGAGCGGCCGTGATGCCGGCTAACGCCAGATAGTGGTGGATCGGTCGCCGGCTTGGCCGGCGGCCGGTCGGGGTTGGTGCTTGCTGTTTGTTGCCGCCTGCGCTTCCCGTCATCCCCGCCCGAAACTCGGCCGCTTCGGATCATACGTCCACCCCGGCACCAGATAACGCATCGCGACCGCATCGTCGCGCGCGGTGCCGCCCACCTCGTTGTACAGCGCATGCGCGGCCTCGACCTGCGCCATGTCCAGTTCGATGCCGAGCCCCGGCCGTTCCGGCACGGCCACTTTGCCGCCGACGATCGCGAGCGGCTCGCGGGTGAGCCGCGCGTCGCCTTCCTGCCAGATCCAGTGCGTATCGATCGCGGTGATCGTGCCGGGCGCGGCCGCTGCCGCATGCGTGAACATCGCGAGCGACACGTCGAAGTGGTTGTTCGAGTGCGATCCCCACGTGAGCCCCCAGTCGCGGCACAGTTGCGCGAGCCGCACCGAGCCCTGCATCGTCCAGAAATGCGGATCGGCGAGCGGAATGTCGACCGCCTGCAGCCGCACCGCATGATCCATCTGCCGCCAGTCGGTCGCGATCATGTTGGTGGCGGTCGGAATCCCCGTCGCGCGGCGGAATTCGGCCATTACCTCGCGGCCCGAATAGCCGCCTTCCGGCCCGCAAGGATCTTCCGCATACGCGAGCAGGTGGCCTTGCCCGCGGCACAGCGCGACGGCCTCGTCGAGCGACCACGCGCCGTTCGGGTCGAGCGTCGCGCGCGCGGCGGGAAAGCGTGCCTTGATCGCCGCGATCGCTTCCATCTCGTCGGCGCCGGCCATTACGCCGCCCTTCAGCTTGAAATCGGCGAAACCGTAGCGCTCGACCGCGGCTTCGGCCTGCCGCGCGATCGCGGCCGGCGTGAGCGCCGCTTCGTTGCGCAGCCGGAACCACGGGTCCGACGCCTGCGCTTCGTCGCGATACGGCAGATCGGTGCGGCGCCGGTCGCCAAGGTAGAACAAATACGCGAGCATCGGCACCGCGTCGCGCTGCTGGCCTTCACCGAGCAGCGCCGCGACCGGCACGTCGAGGTGCTGGCCGAGCAGGTCGAGCAGCGCGGCTTCGATCGCGGTGATCACGTTATCGAGCCGCAGGTTGATCTCGTGCGGCTGACGCAGCACCGCCGCCTCGCCGGCCGACGTCACTTCGTGGCGAATCGTGCGCCCGGCGCCGGCGCCCGCACCGGACAGCGCCGCGCGCACCGCGTTGAGCGTTGCCTGGTAGCGTCCGATCGACTGCCCGACCACGAGATCCGTCATGCGCTCGAGCGCGTGGCGGATGCCTTCGCCGCCCGGCACTTCGCCGACGCCCGTATGCCCGCTGCTGTCGTCGAGGATCACGAGGTTGCGCGTGAAGTACGGCGCGTGTGCGCCGCACAGGTTGAGCAGCATGCTGTCGCGGCCGGCGACGGGAATCACCTGCATGCGGGTGACGCGCGGGGTGCCGGCACGGCTGGGTTCGGACATCGATTCGCTCCTGGTTCCGGTGGCGTGCGGGCCGCCGGACGCGCCGGCGCGGCCCGCGCCGTTCATTGAAGCTCGACGCGGCGGATCTCGCCGACGACGAACAGGTAGCAGACCACGGCGACGAGCGCATGCGCGACGACATAGACGAGCGCGCCGTTGAACGAGCCGCTGCGGTCGACGATATAGCCGATCGCGATCGGCGTCGTGATGCTGGAAAGATTGCCGCACGTGTTGAGCAGCGCGCCGCTCAGGCCGGCGATCTGGCGCGGCGCGGTGTCGGCGTTGACGGCCCAGCCGAGCGCGCCAAGCCCCTTGCCGAAGAACGACAGCGCCATGAACACCACGACGAGCACGTGCGAATCGGTGTAATTGCAGACGATCATCGACATCGACAGCAACATGCCGATCACGATCGGCACCTTGCGCGCGACCGACAGCGACCGGCCCTGCCTGAGCAGCGTATCGGACACGACGCCGCCGAGAATCCCGCCGAGGAACCCGCATACGGCGGGGATCGACGCGACGAGGCCGGCGTTGAGGATCGACATCCCGCGCGCCTGCACGAGATAGACGGGGAACCACGTGATGAAGAAGTAGGTGAGCGCGTTGATGCAGTACTGCGCGACGTACACGCCGACCAGCATCCGGTTTCTCAGCAGCGCCTTCACGTGGCGCATCGACGGGCCGCCGTCGCGCCTGCCCGTCGCGTGGTCGATGTCGACGAGCGCACCGCCTTCGGCGAGGTAGTCGAGTTCCGCGCGGTTGATGTTCGGGTGATGCTTCGGGTCGTACATCGTGCGGTTCCACACCAGCACGAACACGAAGCCGAGCACGCCCATCACCGCGAACACCGACTGCCAGCCGAACGCATGCACGAGCCAGCCCATCAGCGGCGCGAACACGACGGTCGCCGCGTACTGCGCGGCGTTGAAGATCGCCGACGCGGTGCCGCGCTCGGGCGCCGGGAACCACGCGGACACGATCCGGCTGTTGGCGGGGAACGACGGCGCCTCGGCCGCGCCGACCAGAAAACGCAGCCCGAACAGCAGCGCGAACGCGGCCGCCCCGCCGAAGAAGCCGATCCCGCCTTGCAGCAGCGTGAACAGCGACCAGAAGAAGATGCTGAATGCGTAGACGATGCGCGAGCCGTAGCGGTCGAGCAGCCAGCCGCCCGGCAATTGCGCGACCACGTACGACCAGCCGAACGCGGAAAAGATGAAGCCCATCTGCACGTGGCTCAGGTGCATCGAGCGGGCCAGCGCCGGGCCCGCGATCGCGATGGCGGCGCGATCCGCATAGTTGATCGTCGTGATCGCGAACAGGACGGCCAGCACCAGCCAGCGCACGCGGGTGCGCCGGGCCGTTGCCGACGCGGACGCCGGCAGCGCGTGAAGCGGATTCATGACTCGTCTCCTCCGAAGGGCGGAAGGTGCCGTCGTGCGGCAGGCGCGTCGGATGCGCGCGTGATGTGTGTGGATGCCGCCGACGGGAGGCCGGGCACCGGACGCCGATGCAGGCGCAGCGTCCCGGCCATTCTGTCATGTCGACATTTGCGCTTTCATGCCAATTGCTGACTTGATCGATTCAGCATTTGAATCGATCGAAGGCGGTGCGCGGTCACGCGTGCGCGTCGTCCGGGCCGTTGCGGTGGTGGTGCGCCACGTGCTGCGCGAGAAACTCGACGGCGGCGCGCACGCCGGGCAACTGGCCGCGCCGATGCGGCATCAGCAGCGTCGTCGTGACGGTGCCGGCGCACCAGCCGGGCAGCACGCGCACGAGCGTACCGGACGTGAGCGCGGCCCCGGCGATCCAGTCGGGCAGGCATGCGAGCCCGAGGCCGGCCGTCGCCGCCTGTAGCAGCAGCGTCGATTCGTCGGCCTGCAGCCGCAAGCGCGGCGTCACGTCGACGGTGTCGCCAGCGTCGCCGCCGCGCTGCAGCCGCCACGGCTGCGGGCCCGGGTGGAGCCCGTCGTGCTGCGCGAGATCGGCCGGTGTGTCGGGCGTGCCGGCCCGTGCGAGATAGGCTGGCGCGGCGACGACGACGATCGGCGACGCCGCGAGCGGCCGTTGCACGAGCGCGGAATCGGGCAGCGGCGCGAAATGGCTGCGCACCGCGATGTCGAAGCCTTCCTGCGCGATGTCGACGAGGCGGTCGCTCGCATGAATCTGCAGCAGCAGCTTCGGGTGCGCGATCGCCAGCGCCGGCAGGCACGGCGCGAGGATGTGCTGCGCGACCGGCACCGAGCTCGTGATCCGCACGACGCCGGCCGGCTCGGCGGCCTGCCGCAGCACCGCGTCGCGCGCGCTTTCGGCCTCGATCACGGCGGCGCGCGCATGCTCGAAGAATTCGGCGCCGACCGGTGTGAGCCGGAAGCTGCGCGACGTGCGATGCACGAGCCGCGCGCCGAGCGTGCGCTCGAGCTCGGCCACGCGCTTGCTGACCGTCGATTTCGGCAGGTCGAGCCGGCGCGCGGCCGCCGACATGCTGCCGGCATCCACCGCCTGCACGAACAGGTAGAGATCGTTCAGATTCACTTCCAGCGTCCACATGGAGAAACGACGGGTTTCGATTTTAGCGGCTACTGCGCCATCGTCCGCCATGGGAGCATGACGGCTCGTTCAACTTTCGCGGAATTCTCCGATGTCTCCGATCCTTCTCTACGGTATTCCCGCCGGCTGCTCGTTCGGCTCGATCGTCGCGCTCGAATGGGTCGGCCGCCCGTACCGGCTGTCGCGTATCACGATGCCGGGCGCGGTGACGAGCGACGCGTTCGTCGCCCTGAACCCCGTCGCCGAAACACCGGCGTTCGTCACCGCGAACGGCGACGTGCTGACCGAAAGCATCGCGATCCTCGGCCATATCGGCGCGCAGGCGCTCGACAGCGGCCTCGCGTTTCGCCAGGGCAGCGCGGATTTCGACCGGCTGAACCGGATGCTGGCGTGGCTGAACACGACGTTCTTCAACGCGTTCGGTGCGCTCTGGTACGTGTACGAACACGACACCGAAGGCGCCGAGAAAGAGGCGCTGCAGGCATACGGTCGCGGCAAGGTGCTGAAGGCGCACCGGCAACTCGAAGCGCTGCTCGAACGCGGGGAAGGCCCGTGGCTGCTGGGCGCGCGGCGCACGCTGGCCGATGCGTACTTCGCCGGGATCGCGCGCTGGGCCGACTATCACGCGGTGTTCGAGCGCGATGCGTTCCCGCGTGTCGCCGCGCTGCGCGCGCGGCTCGCCGACGATGCCGGCGTGCAGTTCGCGCACGCGATCGAGGAAAACCTGCCGCCGCCGGCGTCGTCGGCGTTCGAAGGGCATGTGTCGCTCGACGACGCGTTGGCCAGCGCGCGCGGCATCGCGGTGCCGGCGCGGGTGGCCTGACCGGCCACGTCGGCCATCCCGGCCACGCGGCGGGATGGAATCCGCTGGCTTTTTTTACCCGGATAATATTGACATCCAATTAATACCCGGATAAAAATAGCGTCATTCCGATTCCAGCCTGCGGGCGACCACCATGACGACTTCCACGCTCCTTCCTTCGTACACGGCCTTCGACGGGCACCGGCGGCTCGCGTCGGGCCCGCTCGTGACGGTCGCGCTTGCGGTCCGGCAGGCGGCCGGCGACGCGATGCCCGGTTCGATCCTGATCTTCGACGACGCGACGGGCCGCTCGATCGACCTCGACCTGCGCGGCACGGCGGACGACGTTCGCGCGCGCTATGCGGTGCCGTCGGGCGATGCATCCGGCGGCGCCGGCGAGCCGGCCGGCTCGGGCGAGCAGCGCGGCCGCGGCCGGCCGAAGCTCGGCGTCGTGTCGCGCGAGGTCACGCTGCTGCCGCGTCACTGGGAATGGCTCGGCGCGCAGCCGGGCGGCGCGTCGGTCGCGCTGCGCAAGCTCGTCGAGGACGCGCGGCGCACGCATGCGGCGGCCGACCGGCAGCGCGACGCGCAGGCCCGTGCCTACCACTTCATGTCGGCGATGGCGGGCGACCTGCCCGGTTTCGAGGAAGCCGCGCGGGCGCTGTATGCGAACGATCCGGCGCGGCTGGCCGAGTGCGTCGCCGGCTGGCCCGACGACGTACGCGACCATGCGCTCGCGCTGGCGCGCGGCGACCTGCCGCCGTCCACCGAAGGCCACTGACGGAGCGCCGACGCAATGACCGTATTCGACCTGAACCGCGGCGCGATTGCGCCGGTCGCCGACGAAGTCGACCTCGTCGATCTGCGTGTGACGGGCACCATTCCGCGCGAACTCGACGGCACGCTGCTGCGCAACGGCCCGAACCCGCCGGGCGGCCGTTTCGAAGGCAACGACGTGCTGTCGTGGTGGCCGGAGGCCGCGATGCTGCATGCGATCGCGTTCGACGGCGGCCGCGCGGCCAGCTACCGGAACCGCTGGGCGCGCACGCAGCGCTGGGCCGCCGTGCACGCACCCGGGCAAGTGCCGCATCTGCCCGACACCAATCCGAACGTGAGCGTGTTGCAGCATGCGGGCGAACTGCTCGCGCTGGCCGAGGGCGGCGCGCCGCTCGCGATCACCGCCGCGCTCGATTCGCCCGGCCTGCCGGCGCGGCATGCGGGTTTCGACGGCGGGATGACCGCGCATCCGAAGGTCGACCCGGTGACCGGCGAGCTGATCCTGTTTCGCGCGGACTGGCGTGCGCCGTGGCTGCGCTACGGCGTCGTGGATGCGCAGGGCGTGCCGCGCGTCGGTCTCGAGATCGAGCTGAGCGCGCCGTCGATGATGCACGACCTCGCGATCACCGAAACCCGCAGCCTGTTGCTCGACCTGAACGTCGGCTACGACTTCTCGCTGCTGAAGCAAGGCCACCGGATGCCGCTGCGCTGGCACGACGACCGGCCCGCGCGCATCGGCGTGATCCCGCGCCACGGTGGCGACGTGCGCTGGTTCGGCGTCGAGCCGTGCTTCATCCAGCACGTCGTGAACGCGTACGACTGCGACGCGTCGTGCATCGTGCTCGACGCGGTGCGCTATCCGTCGTTCCTGCGGCTCGACGCGCGCACGGGCCGCTTCGCCGACAACCCGGTCGGCGAGCTGTGGCGCTACGTGATCGATACGGCGAACGGATTGGTCGACGAAGGACCGCTCGCCGACGGCGGCATCGAGCTGCCGCGCATCGACGAAAGCCGGACCGGGCGCCGCTACCGCTATCTGTATGCGGCCGAGCAGCCGAACCCCACGGAAATGCGCGGCGTGATGCGTTTCGATCACGTGCGCGGCACGACGATGCATTACGCGGTGCCGCCCGGCGACCAGAACGGCGAACCGGTGTTCGTGCCGCGTCCGGGCCGTCGCGACGAAGACGGCGAGGACGACGGCTGGCTGCTGGTGATGGTCTACCGCGCGGCGACGGATACGAGCGACGTCGTGATCCTCGATGCGCGCGCGATCGACGCGGGGCCGGTGGCGACCGTGCATCTGCCGCGTCGCGTGCCGGCCGGGTTCCACGGCGCGTGGGTGCCGCGCGAACGTCTAACGTGAGCGGCGGCGCGCGTCACTGCGCGCGCAGTGCGTCGACGATCTTCAGCCGCGCGGCGCGCATCGCCGGCAGGAAGCCGCCGACGAGCCCCATCACGAGCGAGAACACGAGCGTCTTCACGACGATCGTCGGCGTCAGCACGAAGCGGAACGACAGGTCCGAGAAGGTCTGGAAGTTGGTCGTCGAGAACGACGCGAACTGCATCAGCGACGCGCACGCGAGCCCCATCACGCCGCCGACGAAGCCGAGCAGCAGCGCCTCCAGCAGGAACGCGACGAGCACGTTGGTGCGCTTGAAGCCGAGCGCGCGCAGCGTGCCGATCTCGGCCACGCGGTTCGCGACCGACGCATACATCGTGATCATCGCGCCGATCATCGCGGCGATCGAGAAGATCGTCGACAGCGTGATGCCGAGGATGTTGATGAACGTCGACAGCGCCTTCGACTGGTCGCCGTAGAAGGTCTGTTCGCGCTTCGCCTCGTCGGTCAGCCGCGGGTCGACGTCGATGTCGGCCTTGAAGCGCGCGAAGCCGTCGGCGCTCGGGATGCGCAGCACCATCGACGAATAGCTGGTACGCCGGAACGACTGCATCAACTGGTCGACGTCGCCCCAGATCTCCGAGTCGAAGCCGCTGCCGCCCGCGTCGAACACGCCGACGACGGTCCAGTCGCGCTGCGCGAAATGCAGGCGGTCGCCGAGCTGCGTGCCGCTGAAGCCTTTCGCGATCGCGCTGCCGACGACGATCTCCGACGAGCCCGGCGCGAACGGGCGGCCGGCCGCGAGCTTCACGTGCGGCCGCAGCGCGAGGCCGGCCGGCGACACGCCGCGGATCACGACGTTCGACGGCTTGCCGGTCGACGTCTTGACGAGCGAGATCAGCACGACGGCTTCCTTCGATACGAGCGGCCGGCCGTCGGGGCCGAGCGCGACGGCCGGGTGCATCTCGAGCGCGTTGGCCTGCTGATGGTCGATCGAACTCTGGATCTCGGTCTCGGCGCCCTTGCGGATCACCACCGCGTTGTCCGCCTCGCCGGTCGACACGAGCGTTTTCGTGAGCCCCGCGTCGAGCATCTGCACCGTCGCGAACACGAAGATCACGAGCGCCATCCCCCCTGCGGTGAGCGCGGTGGTGAGCCGTCGGGTCCACAGATTGCGCGCGATGTAGGTGAGCGGGATCGCCATGCGCGCCTCTATCCGATCGCCCGCAGGCCTTCGACGACGCGCACGCGCGCGGCCTGCCATGCCGGCACGAGCGCGGCCGCGAGGCCGACCGCGACCGAGCACGCGGCCTGCAGCACGACCGTCTCGGTCGACACCTTGAACACCGGGAAGATGCCGCCGGCCGCCTGCTTGAACAGGCTCGCGGCGGGCGGCGTCGCGAGGATGCCGAGCCCGCCGCCAGCCACCGCGATCGCGACCGATTCGCCGAACACGATCAGTGCGAGGAACCCGGGGCCGAAGCCGAGCGCCTTCAGCGTCGCGTATTCGGCCGTGCGCTCGCGCGCGCTCATCGCCATCGCGTTGGCCATCACGGCCATGATGATCAGGATCACCACGTACGACACGAGGCGGATCGCCGCGATGATCTGGTTCGACATCGCGACGAAGCCGAGCTGGAACGCCTGTTCGGTCTCGGTCAGCGTTTCGGCGAGCGAGTTCTTGAACACCGCGTCGACGTTGCGCGCGATCGACGCGCCGTCGTCGGGGTTCGCGATGCCGAGCACGAACACGCCGACCTGGTCGGCCTGCTTCGGCGTGCGCTTGCGCACCGTCTCGTTCAGGTAATCCCAGTGGAACACCAACTGGCGCGTGATCGTCGAATCGTCGCGGCCGTCGAGAATCCCGCGCACGACGAAATCCCACGTGCCCGGATAGATCGTGCCCTTCAGCGGGATCACGTCGCCGACCTTGAAGCCGAATTGCGTCGCGAGCTGGCGGCCCACGAGGCAGCCGCGGCGGTCGCGGTCGTAGTCGGCGCGCTGCTGTGCCGGCAGGATGAATTCGGGATACAGGTCGAGATAGTTGTCCGATACCGCGAAGCTCGCGAAGAAGTTCTTCGGGTCGCGGTAGATGCCGCCGAACCAGTTCGAGCGGACCACGGCCGTCACGCCGTCGACGCCGCGGATCCGGTTCTCGTCGCTCACCGGTAGCGGAAACACCAGCGAGATCGCGTTGCGGGTGACGAGCCGGCCGCTGGACGCGGCCGCCGCGCCCGCGTACCACGCGTCGACCACCGTATGCAGCAGCCCGAACGCGAGCACCGCGATGGTCAGCCCGAGTACGGTCAGGAGCGTGCGCAGCCGGTGCCGCAGCGCGTTGCGCGCGATCAGCTTCACGACCATCTTGCGCGCTCCCGCCGCCGGTCAGCCGGCGTGCCCATCGATCAGCTCCCCTTTTTCCAGATGCACGAGCGAACGCGCGGCGCCGGCCGCATGCGCGTCGTGCGTCACCATGATGATCGTCTTGCCGAGTTCGGCGTTCATCCGCTGCAGCATCGCGAGCACGTCGGTCGCCGACGCGCGGTCGAGGTCGCCGGTCGGCTCGTCGGCGACGATCAGCACGGGATCGGTGATCAGCGCGCGCGCGATCGCGACGCGCTGCTGCTGGCCGCCCGACAGCTCGGATGGGTAATGGCGCGTGCGATCGCCGAGATTCACCATGTCGAGCACGAGCTCGACGCGCTCGCGTCGTTCGCGGCGCGACAGGTGCGTGAGCATCAGCGGCAACTCGACGTTCTCGAACGCGGTGAGCACGGGCATCAGGTTGTAGAACTGGAAGATGAAGCCGACGTTCGCGGCGCGCCATTCGGCCAGTTGCGCCTCGGCGAGTTGCGAGATGTCGAGGCCGCCGACGCGCAGCTCGCCGCTGTCGGGCCGGTCGATGCCGGCCACGAGGTTCAGCAGCGTGCTCTTGCCGGAGCCGGACGGTCCCATCAGCGCGACGAAGTCGCCTTCGCCGATGTCGAGCGAGATGTCGGTCAGCACGGGCACGATCTGGTTGCCGCGCCGGTACGACTTCGCGACGTGGCTGATCTCGACGAGGGGCGACGGGGCGTCGTTCACGCGCGCTACTTCTTCGCGACGGTCACTTTCGCGCCGTCCTTCAGCTTCGCGCCCGGCGCGAGCACGACCGTGTCGCCGGGTTTCACGCCACGGATCGCCACCAGCTCGCCGATCCGCATGCCGCGCGTCACGGCCACCGCATGCACGGTGTCGTCCTTCACGACGAACACGACCGGCCGGCCGTCGCGCTCGACCACGGCGCTCGCCTGCACGGCGGTCACCGGCTGCCGGTCCTGCGGCGACGCCGGCTTCGACAGGAATGCGATCTTCGCGCTCATGTCGGGCAGCACGCGCTCGTCGCGGTCGACGAAGCGCACCTTCACGAGCACGGTGGCCTTCGAGCGGTCGACGGTCGGCACGATCCGCGACACGCGGCCGGCGAAGCGCATGTCGGGCAGCGCGTCGAGCTGGATCTCGCACGGCTGCTCGGCGCGGATCTTCGCGATGTTCGATTCGGCGACGTCGGCCTCGACCTCGAGCGTCTCCATGTCGGCGATCGTCACGACCGCGCCCTTGCTGTCCGACGCGGACGAGAACGGCGTGATGTTGTCGCCCACGTTCGCGTGCTTGGCGAGCACGATGCCGTCGAACGGCGCGCGGATCACCGTCTGGTCGACCGCGACCTGCGCGGCCTGCGCGTTCGCTTCGGCGGACGCGATCGCAGCCCGGTCGCTATTGAGCGTCGCGCGCGCCTTGTTCACGCGGGCCGTGTCGGTGTCGAGCTGCGCGGCCGGCACGGCGCCGCGCGGCGCGAGCGCGGCGGTGCGGCGCAGCGCGATCTCCGCATCCTTGAGTTCCGCCTGCGCGACGCCGAGGTTCGCGCGGGAGACCTGCACCTGCGCGCGCGCCTGGGCAAGCGACGCTTGCACGTCGCTGCTTTCGAGCCGCGCGATGATCTCGTCCTGCTTCACGCGCGTGCCTTCGAGCACGCCGAGCCATTCGACGCGCCCCTGGCCCTTCGACGCGACCGCGGCCTTGCGTTGCGGCACGACGTAGCCGGTCGCATTGAGCTGCGTGTCGTTCTGGTACGGGTAGGCGGACGTGACGGACGTAGTGTCGACGGTCGGCCGACCGGTGAGCGCGAGGCCGGCGACGATCGCGATGACGATCAGCACGGCGGCGGCCGCATAGCGGACCCACCGGCGCCGGCGCGGCACCGGTGCGATCGGACGCCGGTCGATTTTCAGTTTGTCCAGATTGTGATCGGGCAATTTGAGCGCCTCGAGACGGCGGCGGTCGTATGACCGGCGCGATCCGGTTTCCGGGGAAAGGGACGGATGGACGCCAGTATAAGCGCCGCCCCGGCGTCGCGCGAGCCGGTTTGCGGCGCCGTGCGGCGACGGCCTGTCCGGCCTGCCGGCGCCGGCCGACGCGCCTGCCCCCGGGGAAACCCGAGGATGCAAGCAACGTGTCAACTTGCTGCGAACGCGGTGCGTTATGGAACCAGTGCGTCAGGTTTTGTCGCGACGGAAACGGCGAAAGCCGGCCTCGCGGCCTGGGGCTCCGGTGCGAATGCCTCGCATCTTTGATTACCGGTACGTTTGATTTTTTCTCCGCTAAAGGAAGAACAATGAAGAAGACGCTCGCTTCGATCATCGCCGCAGCATTCGCACTCGCATCGGTTTCGGCATTCGCACAGGCGTCCGCGCCGGCAGCCGACACGTCGGCCGCCGCTTCGGCACCGGCCAAGAAGGATCACAGCAAGCCGAAGCACCAACTGAAGCACCACGGTTCGAAGAAGGGCCAGGCGAAGGCTGCAGCCGCATCGGCTGCCGGCACGAACGACGCAGGCACGCAGAACTAAGCGGTTCGCCGCCACGGCCGGCGTTGCCGGTCACCGGTCTGCCAACCCCGCATGCTCCGGCATGCGGGGTTTCGTTTTTTCAGGCGCCGGGTTCGGCGGGTTCGTCGAGCCGGGCGGGCGGCGGCATGCGCATCGCGTCGACCACCGCGCGCATGCGCCGCCAGTGCGAGCCTTCCCAGAACACGCGCCGGCACACGTCGCACGCGGCGAAGCGCCGGTGCCGCTGCCGGATGCCGGCCGGCACGCGCGGTGCCGCGGCCGCTGCATCGAGCGGATGCAGCGGCGCGTTGCAGCGCAGGCACAGCCGGAACGGCCGCATGTGCGGCGCGAGATCGAGCCGCTCGAACAGTTCGCGCAACTGGTCGGCCGGCTGCAGCGCATGGAGATAGCAGCCGCGCGCGACCGCGCGCCGCTTGAGCAGCTCGCGATCGCGCGTCAGCACGATCCGGTTCTCCCGCTCGGCGAGCGCCGCAAGTTCATCGTCGCGGTAGTGGTTGTCGTAGCAGGTGTCGAAACCGGCGAGGCGCAGCAGTTGCGCGAGGCCGCCGAGATGCGCGTCGGCAACGAAGCGCCATGACGCCGGTTGCCGCGCGGCCGCGCCGTTGGCCGCCGGCCGTGCGCGCTCGGGAAAGACCTCGACGCGGTCGCCGTCGTCGAGCGGCCGGTCGAGCGCGGCCGGCGCGTCGTTCACGCACAGCCGGCCGATTTCGGTATGCGGGACGCCGAGCGCCTCGATCGCATGCTTCGCCGTCGCATCGCGGGCGTACACGTGCGCGAACGTCCGATCGCGCTGCGGGCGCGCGAGAAAGGCGTTCAGTTCGCCGTGAAAGCGGAAGGTCGCGGTCGTCATCCGTGCAGTATCGCACCGCGCCCGGCCGGCGGCAGGCGCTGCAAAGCGCCGGCATCTGTGTTTAACTCGCGGCTTCACGGAGCGAAGGAGCGGGACATGGATCTCGGGTTTATCGGGCTGGGCGAAATGGGGCAGGCGATCGCGACGAACCTGCTGAAGGCGGGCCACACGGTGCGGGTCTGGAACCGGTCGCGCGAGCGGGCCGAGCCGCTGGCGGCATTCGGCGCGCGTGTCGTCGACACGCCGGCCGACGCGTTTCGCGGCGACGCCGTGTTCTCGATGCTCGGCGACGATACGGCCGCGCGCGCGGTATTCGACGACGCGCTGTTGGCCCAGGCGCCGCGCGGGCTGATCCACGTAAACATGGCGACGGTGTCGGTCGCGCTCGCCGAATCGCTCGCGCACGCGCATGCGTCGCGCGGCATCGACTACGTCGCCGCGCCGGTGATGGGGCGGCCCGACGTCGCGGCCGCCGCGCGCCTGACGATCATGGCGGGCGGCCCGGCCGAGGCGATCGACCGCGTGCAGCCGCTGTTCGACGCGATCGGCCAGAAGACCTGGCGCTTCGGTTCGTTGCCGCAGCACGCGAACGTCGCGAAGATCGCCGCGAATTTCACGCTCGCGTCGGCGATCGAGACGCTCGGCGAGGCGTCCGCGCTGCTGGGCGCGCACGGCGTCGCGATGCGCGATTTCCTCGACGTGATCACCAGCAGCGTGTTCCCGGGGCCCGTCTACGAAGGCTACGGCGCGATGATCGCGGAGCGGCGCTACGAGCCCGCGCGTTTCAAGGCGCGGCTCGGGCTGAAGGACGTGCGGCTCGCGCTGGAGGCCGGCGACGCGACGTCGGTGCCGCTGCCGGTGGCGAGCGTCGTGCGCGACAGCCTGCTCGACGTGCTCGCGCACGGCGGCGGCGACCAGGATTTCGCGGTGCTCGGCGAGGCCGCGCTGCGCCGCGCCGGCCGCTGACACGCGACAGAAGTGCCGTGCGCACGGCATAATCGGCAGTCCGTTTTCCCTTACATCATTCCAGGCAGAGGCAGTTCATGAACTTGCATACGTGGTGGCTTTTCGTGGCGACGGTGTTCGTCGTGTCGGCGATTCCGGGCCCGAACATGCTGCTCGTGATGACGCACGGCGCGCGGCACGGGCTGCGGCGCTCGTCCGCGACGATGGCCGGTTGCCTGAGCGCGCTGGTGCTGATGCTCGCGGTATCCGCGGCGGGGCTCGGCGCGGTGCTCGAGGCATGGCCGGCGATGTTCAACGCGCTGCGCTTCGCGGGCGCGGCCTATCTGATCTATCTCGGCGTGAAGGCGTGGCGCGCACGCGTGGACGACGCGCCGGCGGCCGACGCCGATGCCGTGTCGCAAGGGGCGTCGGCGTCGCGCGTGGCGCTGTTCCGCAATGGCTTCCTGGTCGCGGGCAGCAATCCGAAGGCGATCCTGTTCGCAGCCGCGCTGCTGCCGCAGTTCATCAACGCGGCCGAGCCTACGTTGCCGCAGTTCGGCATCCTCGTCGTCACGTTCGCGGCGATCGAAGTGAGCTGGTATCTCGTCTACGCGGCGTTCGGCACGCGCATCGGCGCCACGCTGAAGAGCCAGAGCGTCGCGAAGGTGTTCAACCGGCTGACGGGCGGGCTATTCGTCGGCTTCGGCGCGATGATGGCGCTGGTTCGTCACTGATTCCCGGCCCGCACCGGCGTACCGAACGCCCCGTCCCTCGCAAGAGGGCGGGGCGTTCAGTTTTCGGGCTCCGCGTCGCACCGCTGTCCGCTTACGCACGCGGGCGATCCAGCGCCACCGCGCCGGCGCCGCGTCCGGCCGTCAGCCCGAACACGGCCGCCGCACCGGCGAACGCGAACCCGACACCGCACACTGCGCTCCATCCGCCCCATGCCCACGCGCTGCCCGCGAGCGCCGCGCCGAGCGCGCCGCCGACGAAGAACAGCCCGACGAACAGCCCGTTCAGGCGTCCGCGCGCGGCCGGGTTCAGCAGGTTGATCGCGCGACGGCCGATCGTCTGGTCGACGATCACGCCCGCATCGAGCAGTGCCGCGCCGCCGGCCAGCAGCGCGAGCGCGACGCCGCGATGCGCATGCGCGTCGAAGCCGAACCAGCCGGCGCCGGCGATCCCGAGCACGGTGAGCGCCGCGAGCATCGTGCCGTGCGCGAGCCGCTGCGCGGCCGGGCCGTGACCGCGGTCGCCCGCGCGGCCGGCGAGCGGCGTGACGATCGCGCCGCTGGCGCCGGCGAACGCGAACAGCGCGATCCCATGCAGATCGAGCGCGAACGGCGGCTGCGCGAGCCGCAGCCCGACGGCGGTCCAGAACGCGCTGAACGCGGCCATCGCGAGCGCGGCCGACAGCGCATGCCGGCGCAGCACCGGCTCGTCGGCGAGCAGGCGTCCCATCGATGCGAGCAACGCGCGGTAGCCGGCCGTGATCGACGGCGTGCGCGTCGGCAGGCGCAGCGCGAGCACGACGGCGATCGCCGCGTTCGCGAGCGCGGCCAGCAGATAGAACGCACGCCAGCCGGCCGACCCCGCGATCAGGCTCGCGAGCGGCCGCGACAGCAGGATCCCGAGCATCAGCCCGCTCATCACGTTGCCGACCGCGCGGCCGCGCTGCGCTTCGGGCGCCATCGACGCGGCCATCGGCACGAGCATCTGGATCACGCTCGACGCGGCGCCGGCCGCGAGCGTCGCGAGCAGGAACACGGTGCCCGAGCGCGTGAAGGCGGGCAGCGCGAGCGCCGCCGCGCAGACGGCGAGCGTCGCGACGATCAGGCGGCGGTTCTCGAGCAGGTCGACCAGCGGCACGAGCAATGCGAGGCCGGCCGCGTAGCCGAGTTGCGGCAGCATCGCGACGAGCCCGGCGAGGCCGGGCGGCAGGTGCAGGTCCGCGCTGATCGGGCCGGTCAGCGGTTGCGCGGCGAACAGATCCATCACGATCACGCCGACCGTCGCGGCGAAGAACAGCGTCATGCCGGTGCTCAGCGCGGGCGGCGCGGCGACGGACGAGGAAACGGGGGCGGAGCAACGGTTGGCAGGGCAGTTCATCGGAAGCCTGACGGGGAGGTCGAAGGAATTCCCATCGTAGGTCCCCGATGTTTATGCGACAATTGAAATATGTATAACATGATTATGCGAGTTTGTTTTGAATACGCGTGATCTCCAGGCGTTCGTCGCGGTCGTCGACAGCGGGTCGATGGTTGCCGCGGCCGCGAAGCTTCATCTGACGCAGCCGGGCCTGACGCGGCGCGTGCAGAACCTCGAATCGCTGCTCGGCGTGCCGTTGCTCGAGCGGCAGAGCAAGCCGCTGAAGCCGACCGCGGCCGGGCGCGACGTCTACGCGCTCGCGCGCAACGTGCTCGGCGCGGTCGACGAGCTGATGGCGGCGGGCGCGCCGGACGGCGAACCATCGGGCGAGCTGCGCATCGGCGTGCCGCCGTTTCTGTCCGAGCTCGCGCTGGAGCGGCCGATCGATCGGCTGCGCGACGCGTTCCCGCGCCTCACGCTGCGCGTGACGGCCGGCTGGTCGCCTGCGCTGGTGCAGGGCATCGAGCGCGGTGCGCTCGACGTCGCCACCGTGATGGTGCCGGCGAGCGCGGCGTTACCGGACGCGTTGACGGCGACGCTCATCGCCACGCAGCCGACGGTGCTCGTCGCCGCGCGCGATTTCCCGCTGCCGGCGGGCCCGCTGTCGCTCGACACGCTGTCGGGTTTTCCGTGGGTGCTGAGCCAGGACGGCTGCGGGATGCGTTCGGCGCTGAGCCGGGCGCTCGGCGCGGCCGGGCTGCCGTTCGACGTCGCGGTCGAGGCATTCGGCTCGGAGTTGCAGTTGTCGCTCGTCGCGCGCGGCGCCGGCATCGGGATCGCGCCGCCGAACGCGCTGGCGCGCAGCGCGCATCGCGATGCGCTGAGGGTGGTGGAAACGACGGGGCTGGAAACGCGGATCAACGTGTGGATCGTGCACGGCACGTTGCCGGGCCGGCTGGTGCGGCCGGTCGCGCTGCTGCGCGACGCGCTGGGCGAGGTACTCGAACGGGAGAACGGGAAGGGGTCAGGTGCCGTCACGGCGAACTAGAGGCCGCGTTCGAGGGAAAATCCTTATTTTCTCTACGGAAATGTTGCATTGCGGAAACCGATTCGCTATAGTTGTACCTGTCTCCTCCATGTCTCCTCTGATATGGATTCAGCCCGCCGCTTAGGCGGGCTTTTTTTTGCCTGCGATTGTGTCGCGGCGCTCCATTTGCCGGCTCTCGCCGCGCTCAGAACTTGTAGGTCATCCCGACGTAGCTGATGATCGGGTCCGCCTTCAGGTCCGATTTCGACTCGGCGAGCACCGAGCCGTCGGCCGCCTTGATCGTCACCGTCGACGTCGTCTTCAGCGGGATGTAGGTCACCGACGCGACCAGCCCGAAGTGTTCGGTCAGGTTGTACTGCAGGCCCGCGTTGAACACCGGCTGCCACGACGACGACGCCTTCGCTTCCACCGACGTCGTCCCCGGCTTGCCCGCGCCCGCCGCGAGGATCGCACCGAGGTTGTCCTGCGTCTGCTTGATGAAGTTCGTGTTGAGCTGCAGGTCGCTGAACCAGTTGTACGACACGCCGAGGCCGAGGAACGGACGGAACTTCGCGGTGGCCTGCCCGAAGTAGTACTGCAGGATCACCGCCGGGCTCCACTGCCGCACGCTCTTCACGATCGGGTTGACCGATCCCAGCCCGATGTTCTGCGTGCCGAGCGCGCCGGCGGGGCCGGGCGGCTTGATCGTGCCCTGGCCCGACACCTTGAACACCGGCGGCACGCCTGCCACCGACGTGACCGCGATGTGATCGGTCAGGAAGTGGCTGACCGTCAGGCCGACGGTGTCGGCGCCGCTCGTGTGCAGCCCGGTGCCCGGCGACGTGAACGACGGCGGCAGCCGCAGCGGCGTGTTGATCGGCGTCGGCGCGACGTTGGTCGTCATCGGCGTGCTGCTCTGCTGCGGCATGATGTGGAACCAGCCCAGCGTGACGACGTTGCTGCCGGCGCTCTGCGCGTGCGCCGCGAGCGGCGCGGCGGCGGCCGCCGCCGCGCAGAGAAGGGTTTTCTTCATCACGGCTTCTCCCTCCGCTTACTGGACGAATGCGCCGATCGTGAAATACGGCGTCGATCCGGCGTTGTCGAGGAAACCGAACACGCCACCCGTGAAGATGAACTTGCCGGTCGGCGACGTGCTGCCCGAACCCGTGTGGATCGTCGTGACCGTGCCCGGCACCTTCTGCGTGTAGTCGAGGTCGAGCGCGGTGGCGAGCGACGCCTGCGACGGCTGGAACGGGTCGAGCAGCGTGGCCTGCTTGTCGATCAGCGCGGTGGTGCGGTAATCGAACTGGCTGTCGACGCCGATGTATTCCCCGTTCTGCGAGCCGGCCGCCACGGCCGTCTGCGGCGCGAGGATCGAGATGCTCGATTCGTCGTCGGCGGTCAGGCCCGGCACGCCGTTGCTGTCGGGCGTCGGATTCGGGTTCGCGACCCCCGTGCGCACGAGGATCGGCACGAGCTGGTTGCGCAGCTTGCCGACGATCATGAAGCCCTTGCCCTGCGGGGTCGCCGACAGCGTCGGCTTCAACTGGCTCGCGTAGTTGTTCGACTGGAACGCGCCGCTGCCGTCGGCCGACTGCACGAAGTTCGTGCCCTGCTGCGCGCATGCGCCGCCGGCGAACTGGCCGGTCGTGTCGCACTTGGTCCACGTGCCGTCCGCGTTGATCGTCACCTTCGCGTCGATCGATGCCGGCGCGAATTTCTGCGACGGCACTTCGCCGAAGCCGATGTGGCTGTACGTGCCCGCGACCTTCGTGATGTCGGTTTCGATCGACGAGAAGCCGATGAACGGGTAGTACGGGAATTTCGTGTCGGGCACCGCGGCCTGGCCGAGCACGCCGTCGAACTGGATCTCCTTGCCGGGAATCGTGCCGCCCGCCACGCCGAAGCCGACGAAGATGCGCGCCGGACGCGACGCGTCGAGGCTCGCGCCGTTCAGGCGGAACGCGCACTGGTTCAGCTTGTTGGTCGGCAACAGCGTTTCCTGCGTGAGCGTGCCGCTGTCGACGGTGCCCGCGCGGGTCGGCACGACGGTGCCGGTCTTTTGCGGCACCGGCGATTCGACATAGGTGACCTGCCAGGTCATCTTGGTCGTGTCGAGCTGGACCTTCGCGAGTTCGCCGCTGCCCGCGCCGCCCGTAAACACGGTGTTGTAGTCGAGCGTGGCGGGGCAAAGCCGCTCTTCGACGAGCGGCGGCGGATTGTCGCTGCCGCCGCCGCATGCGGAAAGAAGGGGGGCGGCAAGGGCCGCCGCCAGAATGAGGTTGCGCTTCATGTTGCTCCTCCAGATTTGTCTTGTGCGGCGGCCAGCTCCCTGTCGGCCGCTTCTGTCGTGTGCTCGTCCTGCCGGCGCCGAGCCGAGCGCCTTCGTGCCTTCCCTGCGCGCGGCGGCGGGCCGGCCGCCGCGCCCTCGATCGCTACTTGCTGATCTGCGCGCCCACGCCGAAGTACGGGGTCGACGATGTCGTCGAATTCGCCGACGTCGACGTGACGCCGCCGTTCACCGTGCCCTGGATCAGCGCCGCGTACAGCCCGCCCGTCGCGATCACGACGCCCGATGCGGACGGGTAGTTCGTGCCGGGCGGCGGCTTCGGTATCGTCGTCGCGTTCAGCAGGCCCGGCGTCGTCTGGCCGTAGTCGAGCGTGAAGCCGTCTTCCTCGGCCTGCGTGGACGGGTTGATGAACGACGCGTTGCTGCCGCGGATCAGCGCGGCCGTGTACTTGAAGTTCGAGTCCGCACCCGCGTAGCCGCCGTCGATCGCGCCCGACGTGATCGCCGTCGCCGCGCCGAGCACCGCGATGCCCGATTCGTCGTCGACCTGCGCGTCGAAGTGCAGCGGCGGCGTGCCGAGGTTCACGTTGCCCGTGCGCACGATCACCGGCACCGTCGCGCCGTTGAGCTGGCCGATCACCATGTGCGCGGTCGCCGACTTGCCGGTCGCGCCGACGATCGGCAGTTGCGTCTGCGGCAGCGTCTGCGGCGCCTTCGTGCTGTCGAAGTAGCCGCCCTTCGCGCTCGTCTTCCACGGATCGCCGGTCGTCTGGCAGCCGCCCGAACTGCTCGACGTGCATGCGCCGTTCGCATCGAACGTCTCGCTCGAATTCGAGCCCTTCGTCGCGTAGTTGCCCGACGGCACGAGGTGGTAGAGCAGCGCGTTGTACGTGCCCGGCAGTTTCGAGAGGTCGGTCGTCGTGTTCGCGAAGCCGAGGAACGGATAGAAGTCGAAGTGACGGTTCGGCACCTGGCCGACGTTCTGCACGACGCCCGGGACGATCGTCAGCCCGTCGTACTGGATCGTCGCGCCGGGAATGCCGCCGCCCGCCACGCCCATGCCGACCAGCAGCATCGGCGGGTTCGCCTGGTTGAAGTCGGCGGCCGTCGAATAGGTCGAGCCGTCCGACGCGGGGCCGGTGCCCGGCGTGAGCACGAACGCGCAGCGCGTCTGCTCGGCGGTCGGCAGCGTGCCGGCCGGCGGGTGGACGACCTTGCCCGTGATGGTCGTGCCGACGCGGCTGGGCGTGACGGTGCCCGTCTTCAGCGGAATCGGCGATTCGAGCCACGTGAGCGTGTACGTCATCGCGACCGCGTCGATGTTGACGCTGACGATCTCGCCGCTACCTGCGCCGCCGAGATACGTGCTCTTCGCGATATCGGCGTTGGCCGGGCAGAGTGCGCCGTTGATGGGCTGCGAAGGCGGCGGCCCTTGCGTGCCGCAGCTCGAGCCGGAACATTGGGGCGCATCGATCGGCGCGAGCGCGCCACCGGAGTCCCCCCCACCACATGCAACCAGGAAAGGGGCAATGGCAAAGGCCGTTGCCACCCCCTTCGATAAGGCGTGCGACATGCCGCTGTCTCCAATCGTTTAATTGTGCGAGCTAATGTCGCCGCCTGGATTTTTGCTGTCAATTGATGAACCCGTCTAAAAAAGGCGATTGAAACGGGATCTGCGATTTGAATCCTTGCCCGATAAGGAAATCGGTAAGAATTTAAACGCGGGACGGGCTGTCGAAAGCTGCCGCGGCAGCGGTTGCGCGGCGTTCGGCGCGCTCTCGCAACGCCTTCCCGCGTATAACGGCAGCGTTTAAATCGACGGTATCCGGTTTATCCCTATTCGGGATTGACTGGATGAGGAAGAGGGCTGGTTTAATTCACTGGTAATCGCGCAATGGAAAGCTTGTAAATATTTGTAAATGCGCGGCCCCGTGTTTTTGTATATTGACTGATACGGGTAAATAAAAAGCCGGCCAATGGCCGGCTTTGCATCGCGTGCGATGTTGAATCAGCGTTTGAGGCCCGCGTCCTCGGCTGCGCCGATGTTGAGGTTCATGCACTGGATCGCGGCGCCCGATGCACCCTTGCCGAGGTTGTCGAGGCGCGCGACCGTGACGAAGCGCTCCGCGTTGCCGAACACGAACAGGTCGACGCGGTTCGTGTCGTTGTTCGCCTGCACGTCGAAGAAGCCGCTGTCGAGATTCGCCTCCGCGTCGAACGGTGCGACGCGCACGAACGCTTCGTCCGCGTAGTACTCGGCGAACACGCGCTGCACGTCCTGCGGCGTCGCGCGCTTCGCGAGCTGCTCGGGCGTGAAGTAGGTCGTCACCGCGAGGCCCTTCAGGAAGGGACCGACGATCGGCGTGAAGATCGGCGCGTGCGCGAGGCCGGTATGCGCGGCCATTTCCGGCAGATGCTTGTGGGCAAGGCCGAGCGCGTACGGGCGCGGGCTCGCGAGCTTGCCGCCCGGCGCGGCGCCTTCGTACTCGGCGATCATCGACTTGCCGCCGCCGCTGTAGCCGGTGATCGAGTAGCTGTGCGCGGCGAACGTCGGCGCGACGATGCCCGCATCGACGAGCGGACGCATCGCGAGCACGAACGCCGATGCGTGGCAGCCGGGCACCGCGATGCGCTTCGACGTACGAATCTTCTCGCGCTGCGCACGGGTCAGCTCGGGCAGGCCGTAGGCCCAGTCGGCGTGGGTGCGGAACGCGGTGCTCGCGTCGATCAGCGTGGTGTCCGGATTCTCGACGAGCGATGCGGATTCGCGCGACGCGACATCCGGCAGGCACAGGAACGTGACGTCCGACGCGTTGATCAGGCGGCGGCGCTCGTCGACGTCCTTGCGCTTCGCTTCATCGATGCGCAGGATCTCGATGTCGCTGCGTGCCGACAGGTATTCGAAGATCTTGAGGCCGGTCGTGCCTTCCTGGCCGTCGACAAAAACTTTGGTGCTCATTTCGCTCTCACTGAATGAAACGGGAGCCGCGGCGCCCTGAAACCGCCATTTTAAGACGTCATCCGGCGGTGCTGCACCGCACGGGGCGAAAAAAGACGGCCGGCGGCCGTCTTGTGTCCCTCCCTTTGACGCCGCCCGCGCCGCCGCACGGACGGCGGCGCGGCGCGGGCGGGCGTCCGGATGCGCTCAGCGGCCGCCGGCCACCCAGCGCGCCGTCGCGTCGGCGACACGCCGGCCGAACGCTTTCGCGGTGTCGAGGTCGCCGGGCAGCGGGCCCTCGTCGGGCGTCGCGTCCGCCGGCGATTGCGCGAGCAGGCCCGTGAAGCCGCCGACGTAGTTGATGTCGTTGCGCGTGGCCGCCTTCGAGTTGGCCGGCATCATGCCCGTGCCGACCCACACCATCCCATGTTGCATCGCCAGCGTGACGAAATACTGAATCGTCGAGAACTTGTCGCCGTTCATCGTCGCCGAGTTCGTGAAACCCGCGGCGATCTTGTCCTTCCATTTCTGCGTAAACCACGGTTTCGACGTGGCATCGGCGAACTGCTTGAACTGCGCGGACGGGCCGCCCATGTAGGTCGGCGCGCCGAAGACGATCGCGTCCGCCGCGTCGAGCGCGGCCCAGCCCGCGTCGTCGAGCTCGCCGACGGCGATGAGGCGTGCGGTGGCGCCGGCATCCTGCGCACCCGCGTGCACGGCCTCGGCCAGTTTCTGCGTGTGACCGTAGCCGCTGTGATAGACGATGACGATGTTCGACATGAAGCGTTCTCCGGAAAGGGATGGGAACGGCCGAGCGCAGGCTCGCCGCGTCGCGCGCCGCACGCGGGCGGCGCGACGGATACGCGGCGGGGCGCCGCGACCGGTGCTGCCGAGTCTAGCAAGCCGAAATGACGGGAAAAAGCGCGCGGGCCGCGCACTGAAATTCGCCGGCGCGGGCAATCGTGCCGCGCAACGGGCGGCGGCGCGCGAGTGCCTACTGTCCGTAAGTGACCGTGAGTTGCGCGGCGCCGATCGCGAGCGTGCCGATTTCATGCTCGAACATCGGCGCGGGGCGGCCCTGCGAGACGCGCAGGTCGGTGCCTTTCAGCGCGTAGACGGTGATCACGTAGCGATGCGGCTTGCCGGGCGGCGGGCACGGGCCGCCGTAGCCGTCGATCCCGAAATCGTTGCGCGCCTCGCTCGCGCCGATGCGGCGCAGGAAGCCGGATGCGCTCGCGTCGGCCGGCAGGCTCGTGACGGTCGCGGGGATGCCCGCGACGGCCCAGTGCCACCAGCCGTGCCCGGGCGCGTCGGGATCGAACATCGTGACCGCGTAGCCGCGCGTGCCGGGCGGCGGGTTGCGCCACGCGAGTTGCGGCGAGCGGTTCGCGCCCTTGCAGTCTCCGCGGTCGAACACGTTCGCGGCCCGCACGCGGGCGCCCGGCGTCAGGTCGTCGCTCGTCACGGTGAACGGGCCTTCCGCATGCGCGGGCAGCACCGCGAAAACGGCGGCGTACAGGAGGGCGGGGAGGCGGAGCGGAGACGGGCGACCCGATGGCGCAGGCGGAGCGATCCGGCGATCCACACGCATATGGCGCTTCTCCCGTCACGTGGGCCGGGCCGAGGCTCCCGGCATTGTTGGCGTTGTGTGTTGCCCGCGCCGCCGACGGCGGCGATGGATCAAGTCTAGCATTAGGGTTCGATGAGCGACGCACACCGGCGAGCGCGATTGCGATCGGTCAGGGCGCCGGTCGGCGGACGAAAAAAAGCCGCCTGCGATGAAGCAGGCGGCTTTCTCGGCCAGTGCGCCGGCACGCATGCCGGCGTGGCGTCATTCCTTCGGGGCCGTCGCGCCGCCGTGCGCGGCTGACCACTCGGCCGGTGCGTGCAGGAATTTCTCGACTTCGTCGAGCGTCTTCGTCTCGAAGTAGCCCGAGGCCTTCGCGACGCGCAGCACGTCCCACCACGTGGCGAGCGCGTGCAGGTCGACGTCGATGTCCTTCAGGACCGACACGCTTTCCTTGAAGATGTCGTAGTGGAACAGCACGAAGCAGTGGTTCACCTTCGCGCCGGCGGTGCGCAGCGCGTTGACGAAGTTGATCTTGCTGCGGCTGTCGGTCGTCAGGTCTTCCACCAGCAGCACGCGCGAGCCTTCCTCGAGATGGCCTTCGATCTGCGCATTGCGGCCGAAGCCCTTCGGCTTTTTGCGCACGTACTGCATCGGCACCATCATCCGGTCCGCGATCCAGGCCGCGAACGGGATGCCGGCCGTCTCGCCGCCCGCCACCGCGTCGATCTGCTCGAAGCCGATGTCGCGCGTGATCGTCGTTTCCGCCATTTCCATCAGCGCACGGCGCACGCGCGGATACGAGATCAGCTTGCGGCAGTCGATATAGACGGGGCTTGCCCAGCCGGACGTGAAGATGAACGGTTTTTCGGCATTGAAGTGCACCGCCTGCACTTCGAGCAGGATTTTGGCGGTCGTATCCGAGATCGACTGACGATCGTAGCCTGTCATGGGCATTCCTTGGGTGATGAGCGAGGAGCGGGCGCGGGCCCGGTGGCGCAGCAAGGGAACCCGCCCGGGGGGCCGGGGCGCGATCGGCGGACCAATCGCATCGCTGCGCGCGTAGCCGGCTATTTTACCCGATCCAGGCCGGTTTTCGGCGGAATTCGCGCGGGTTCGCGATGCCGCTCGCCACCGGCGAAACAAACGGGGCGCGACCAGTTCGATGCTGATGCCGGGGATGCGGCGGTGCACCAACAGAGGTCATTTAGGGGGTGTACACTAGGCGACCCTTGGAAATCGTTCAGTACTTTGTACTTTCCTCTTGCCATCCGCCAAGGTTCGATGGCGTGCCGATCCGGCGCGTCGCGGGCCGTCTCGCAGTCGACCATCCCCTCGATTCAAGCAGACGCGGCCGAAGGTGCTGTGTACTGAGTCGTCACAATTTCGCATGTCTCTCGCAGGTCAATCATGGACGAACAACTGAAGCAGGCCGCTCTCGCTTATCACCTGAACCCGAAACCCGGCAAGATTTCGGTCACCCCGACCAAGCCGCTGTCGAACCAGCTCGATCTGTCGCTCGCGTATTCGCCGGGCGTCGCCGCCGCGTGCGAGGCGATCCACGCCGATCCGCTCGACGCGCAGAAGTACACGTCGCGCGGCAACCTCGTCGGCGTCATCACGAACGGCACGGCCGTGCTCGGTCTGGGCAACATCGGCCCGCTCGCCGCGAAGCCGGTAATGGAAGGCAAGGGCTGCCTCTTCAAGAAATTCGCGGGCATCGACGTGTTCGACATCGAACTGTCGGAATCCGACCCCGACAAGCTCGTCGAGGCGATCGCGATGCTCGAGCCGACGCTCGGCGGCATCAACCTCGAGGACATCAAGGCGCCGGAATGCTTCTACATCGAGCAGAAGCTGCGCGAGCGCATGAAGATACCCGTCTTCCACGACGACCAGCACGGCACCGCGATCATCGCGTCGGCCGCGATCCTGAACGGCTTGAAGGTCGTCGGCAAGAAGCTGTCGGAAGTGAAGCTCGTGTGCTCGGGCGCGGGCGCCGCAGCGATCGCGTGTCTGGACCTGCTGGTGAACCTCGGCCTCACGAAGTCGAACATCCTCGTCGCCGATTCGAAGGGTGTGATCTACGAAGGGCGCGGCAACCTCGATCCGTCGAAGCAGCGCTATGCGGCGAACACCGACGCGCGCACGCTCGCCGACGCGATCGTCGGCGCGGACGTGTTCCTTGGCTGCTCGAGCGCGGGCGTGCTGAAGCAGGACATGGTCAAGACGATGGGCGATCGCCCGCTGATCCTGGCGCTCGCGAACCCGGAACCGGAAATCCGCCCGGAAGACGCGAAGGCCGTGCGCCCGGACGCGATCGTCGCGACCGGCCGTTCGGACTACCCGAACCAGGTCAACAACGTGCTGTGCTTCCCGTTCATCTTCCGCGGCGCGCTCGACGTCGGCGCGACGACGATCACCGAGGAAATGAAGCTCGCGTGCGTGCGCGCGATCGCCGAGCTGGCCGAGGAAACCGACCAGAGCGAGGAAGTCGCGAAGGCGTATGAAGGCCATTCGCTCGAATTCGGGCCGGAGTACCTGATTCCGAAGCCGTTCGACCCGCGCCTGATCATCAAGATCGCGCCGGCCGTCGCACAGGCCGCGATGGATTCGGGTGTCGCCACGCGTCCGATCCAGGACATGGACGCATACCGCGAGCAGCTCGGTGCGACCGTCTACCGCACCGGCATGGTGATGCGCCCGGTGTTCGCGGCGGCGAAGCAGAAGGAGGCCCGCATCGTGTTCGCCGAAGGCGAGGACGAGCGCGTGCTGCGCGCCGCGCAGTTCGTGCTGCTGGAAAAGATCGCGAAGCCGATCATCGTCGGCCGTCCGTCGGTCGTCGACATGCGCCTCGCGAAGATCGGTTCGAAGCTGAAGGCCGGCGTCGATTTCGAAATCGTCGATCCGGAAGACGATGCGCGCTACCACCGCTACTGGCAGGCGTATCAGGAGATCGGCGCGCGCGACGGCGTGACGCCGGAAGTCGCGAAGGCCGCGATGCGCAAGTTCAACACGCTGATCGGCGCGATGCTGGTGCACCTGGGCGATGCGGACGGGATGATCTGCGGGATGATCGACACGTTCCACAGCCACCTGAAGTTCATCGAGCAGGTGCTGGGCCGTGCGAAGGGCGCCGAGCACTTCGCCGCGATGAACCTGCTGATGCTGCCGGGCCGCAACCTGTTCGTGTGCGACACGTACGTGAACGAACTGCCGAGCGCCGACCAGCTCGCCGACATGACGATCCAGGCCGCGGCCGAGATCGAGCGCTTCGGCATCGCGCCGAAGGCCGCGCTGCTGTCGAACTCGAACTTCGGCAGCGCGCCGTCGGCGTCGTCGCGCCGGATGGCCGAGGCCCGCAAGCTGATCGTCGAACGTGCGCCGAACCTCGAAGTCGACGGCGAAATGCACGGCGACGCGGCGCTGTCGGAAATGATCCGCAAGCAGGCGTTCCCGGGCACGACGCTGTCGGGCGAAGCGAACCTGCTGATCATGCCGAACGTCGAAGCCGCGAACATCGCGTACAACCTGCTGAAGATGGTCGGCGGCGAAGGCGTGACGGTCGGCCCGTTCCTGCTCGGCGCGGCGAAGCCGGTCCACATCCTGACGCCGGCCGCGACCGTGCGCCGGATCATCAACATGACGGCCGTTGCCGCCGCGAACGTGAACACGAAGTAAGTTCACGCCCGCGGGTGCCGCGCATCAGGCGCGGTGCAATGAAAAACGCCACGGAACCTGCGTTCCGTGGCGTTTTTTTCGTGTGAACCGTGAAGGGCGGCGCGGGCGGACGTTCCGACCGCGAACGCTTCGCCCGCCGCGTACCGTTACGCGACCTGCTGGTGCGACTCGCCGCCTGCCGGCGAACGCCACTTCGCGAGCAGCGTGTGCCACTTTTGGCGCACCGCGCGCAGGTTGTTCTCCTTCACGTGGCCGTAGCCTCGAATGCCGTCCGGCAGCGCCGCGAGCTCGAGCGCGAGCGGGCGGTTGGCCGCGTTCAGCCTGGCCAGCACCTCGTCGATCAGCGCTTCGTACTCGCCGATCAGCGCGCGCTCGGTGCGGCGCTCCTCGGTGCGGCCGAACGGGTCGAAGCCCGTGCCGCGCAGGAACTTCGCCTTCGCGAGCAGCCGGAACGCCGACATCATCCACGGGCCGTAGGCCTTCTTCACGAGATGGCCGTGCGCATCCGTCTTCGCGAACAGCGGCGGCGCGAGGTGGAATTTCAGCTTCCAGTCTCCCTCGAACTGCGCGGTCAGGCGCGCGAGGAACGCAGGATCGGACTGCAGCCGCGCGACCTCGTATTCGTCCTTGTACGCCATCAGCTTGAACAGGTTGCGCGCGACCGCTTCGGTCAGCGGCTCCTGCACGGTGTCGCCGTCCGCCAGCGCACGCTCGGTGGCGCGCACCTTGTCGACGAATGCCGCATAACGCGACGCGTACGCGGCGTTCTGGTACGCGGTGAGGAATGCCACGCGCTTCGCGATCAGCGCGTCGACCGCCTTCTTCGTGTGCAGCGAGATCACCGTGGCGCCTTGCGCGGGGCGGGCGTCGCCGGCCGCGGCCTGCTTTACGCTGGCGAGATCGTACGCGGCGCGGCGGCCCCAGTCGAACGCCGCGCGGTTCTTCTCGACCGATACCGCGTTCAGCTCGATCGCGCGTTCGAGCGACGCGAGCGTCAGCGGCAGCCAGCCCTTCTGCCATGCGTAGCCGAGCACGAACGGGTTCGTGTAGATCGCATCGCCGAGCAGCGCGACCGCGAAGCGGTTCGCGTCGATGAAGTCGACCGCGTCACCGGCCGCTGCGCGGATGTCGTTCTCGGCGGACACGCCGGGGAAGGCCCAGTTCGGGTTCTTGATGAACTCGGCGGTCGGCGTCTGCGCACTGTTGACGACGACCCGTGTCGCGTCGTGCCGCATCCGCGACGTGCATTCGTCGCCGGCCGTGACGATCGCATCGCAGCCGATCACGAGATCGGCTTCGCCCATCGCGATCCGCGTGGCGTGGATGTCGGTCGGCGCGTGCGAGATCTGCACGTGGCTCATCACGGCGCCGCCTTTCTGCGCGAGGCCGGTGACGTCGAGCACGGTCACGCCCTTGTTCTCCAGGTGCGCGGCCATCCCGAGCAGCGCGCCGATCGTGACGACGCCCGTGCCGCCCACGCCGGTGACGAGCACGCCGTACGCGCGCTCGATGTCCGGCAGCGTCGGTTCGGGGATCGGCGGCAATGCGCTGCCGTCGACCGACACGGCCTTCGGCTTCTTCAACTGGCCGCCTTCGACCGTGACGAAGCTCGGGCAGAAGCCCTTCACGCACGAAAAATCCTTGTTGCAGCTCGACTGGTTGATCTGGCGCTTCGTGCCGAATTCGGTTTCCAGCGGCTCGACCGACAGGCAGTTCGACTGCACCGAGCAGTCGCCGCAGCCTTCGCACACCGCTTCGTTGATCACGACGCGCTTGGCCGGGTCCGGATACGTGCCGCGTTTGCGACGGCGGCGCTTCTCGGTCGCGCAGGTCTGGTCGTAGATCAGGATCGTCGTGCCTTCGATCTCGCGCAGCTCGCGCTGCACGTCGTCGAGCTGGTCGCGGTGATGGATCGTCACGCCCGGTGCGAGCAGCGCCTTCTGGCTGTCGTACTTCTCCGGTTCGTCGGTGACGATCACGATCTTCTTCGCGCCTTCGGACGCGAGCTGATGCGTGATCTGCGGCACCGTCAGCACGCCGTCGACCGGCTGGCCGCCCGTCATCGCCACCGCATCGTTGTAGAGGATCTTGTAGGTGATGTTCGCCTTCGACGAGATCGCCGCGCGCACCGCGAGCAGGCCCGAATGGAAATAGGTGCCGTCGCCGAGGTTCGCGAACACGTGCTTTTCGTCCGTGAACGGCGCCTGGCCGATCCACGGCACGCCTTCGCCGCCCATCTGGCTGAAGGTGCTCGTGCTGCGGTCCATCCACACGGTCATGTAGTGGCAGCCGATCCCCGCGATCGCGCGCGAGCCTTCCGGCACGTTGGTCGACGTGTTGTGCGGGCAGCCCGAGCAGAACCACGGCTTGCGCTCGGTCTGCACGTGCGGCTTCGCGAGCGCCATTTCCTTCGCGTTGATCACCGCGAGCCGCGCGGCGATGCGCGCACGCACGTCGGACGGCAATTCGAACTTGTCGAGCCGCGTCGCGATCGCCTTCGCGATGATCGCCGGCGACAGCTCGTAGTGCGCGGGCAGCAGCCAGTTGCCCATCGGCACCGACCATTCGCCGCCGGCGCCGTCCTTCTCGTCGAACTTGCCGAACACGCGCGGGCGTTGCGCATCGGGCCAGTTGTACAGCTCTTCCTTGATCGCGTATTCGAGGATCTGGCGCTTTTCCTCGACGACGAGGATTTCGTCGAGCCCGCGCGCGAACGCCTGCGCGCCCTGCGCTTCGAGCGGCCACACGCAGCCGACCTTGTAGAGCCGGATGCCGATCCGCGCGCAGGTTTCGTCGTCGAGGCCGAGGTCGATCAGCGCCTGGCGCACGTCGAGGTACGCCTTGCCGCCGGTCATGATCCCGAAGCGCGCATTCGGCGAGTCGATCTCGATGCGGTCGAGCTTGTTCGCACGCACGTACGCGAGCGCCGCATACCACTTGTAGTCGAGCAGCCGCGCTTCCTGCACGAGCGGCGGATCGGGCCAGCGGATGTTCAGCCCGCCTTCCGGCAGGATGAAATCGGTCGGCAGCACGATCTCGGTGCGATGCGGGTCGATGTCGACCGACGCCGATGATTCGACGACGTCTGTCACGCACTTGAGCGCGACCCACAGGCCCGAATAGCGGCTCATCGCCCAGCCGTGCAGGCCGAAATCGAGATATTCCTGCACGTTGGACGGGAACAGCACCGGCAGCCCGCAGGCCTTGAAGATGTGTTCGGATTGGTGCGCGAGCGTCGACGATTTCGCCGCGTGATCGTCGCCGGCGAGCACCAGCACGCCGCCGTGCTGCGACGAGCCGGCCGAGTTCGCGTGCTTGAAGACGTCGCCGGTGCGATCGACGCCCGGGCCCTTGCCGTACCACATGCCGAACACGCCGTCGTATTTTGCGCCCGGGTACAGGTTCACCTGCTGCGAGCCCCACACGGCGGTGGCGGCGAGGTCTTCGTTGAGGCCGGGCTGGAAGACGATCTGATGGGCGGCCAGATGCTGCTTGGCTTTCCAGAGCGACAGATCGAGGCCGCCGAGCGGCGAGCCGCGGTAGCCGGAGATGAAGCCGGCCGTATTGAGGCCGGCGGCGCGGTCGCGTTCCTGCTGGAGCATCGGCAGGCGCACGAGGGCCTGGATGCCGCTCATGTACGCGCGGCCGCGTTCCAGCGTGTATTTGTCGTCAAGCGTGACGGACTTCAGCGCGGCTTCTAGCGACGCGCGTTGGTCTGCGTCTAGCGGGGCATTCATTAACTGTCTCCTCCACCCGGTCTGGGATCACCAAAACTTCGGTTGCGTCGGCATCTTTTGGACGCGTCAGCAGTGGCCGGCATGTTCGCCGGTTTCAAGGGATGGTAGCACTGGGGCAAACCCGCCGCCCATCGGTCGCAACGCGGGGAAATGAGGGCGGCGCACCGCAAAACAGGGCGGGATGATGCGTTACATCATGTAAAAGCATGTAAAGCCGCATTGATCTGCCGGCAAATGCCGTTAATCTTGTCGGCCTGCCGGAGGTGCCCGGCCGCGTCGGTTCGTTCCGACGCAGTCGGGGAGGCGCCGGCAGTTTTACAGGAGGTGCAATGAACACACGTCATATCCAGAGTTTCCTGATCGTGTCCGCCGCGTTTTTCGCGATGACCGGCCCGGTGCACGCGCGCGGCGCGAGCGCACTGGCGGCAGCCGGCGCGCAGATGCGTCAGATCGTGCCGGCCCAGGACACCGCAGCACAGCCGTCGGCCGAACGTGCCGCCGAGTCGAAGGCGAACGTGCGTTGATGTGATCGCGCGGCCCGCGGGCCGCGCCGGTATGCAAAAAGGGCGGGAATCCGAGGGTTCCCGCCCTTTTTCTTTGTGCCGCCGGATCGCGTGGCCATCCCGGTTACTCGGGCGGCCGCCGCGCGGCGGCAGCGTCAGGCCTTGTCCTGCACGACGCCGCGGCGGATCTGGTCGAGCTCGATCGATTCGAACAGCGCCTTGAAGTTGCCTTCGCCGAAGCCCTGGTTGCCCTTGCGCTGGATGATCTCGAAGAAGATCGGCCCGATCTGGTTTTCGGTGAAGATCTGCAGCAGCAGGTCGTCGCGCGCGCCGTCGATCAGGATCTTGCGCTTCTTCAGCTCGTCCAGCGATTCGCCGTGGTTCGGCACGCGGCGGTCGACCAGTTCGTAATACGTGTCGATCGTGTCGAGCAGCTTCACTTCCTTGCTGCGCAGCCCGTCGACCGCCCGGTAGATGTCGCTCGCGCCGAGCGCGATGTGCTGGATGCCTTCGCCGTGATACGCGTCCAGGTATTCCTGGATCTGGCCGGCCGTATCCGAGCCTTCCTCGTTGATCGGGATGCGGATCTTGCCGCACGGCGACGTCATCGCCTTCGATTTCACGCCCGTCACCTTGCCTTCGATGTCGAAATAGCGCACTTCGCGGAAGTTGAACAGGCGTTCGTAGAACTCGGCCCATTCCTGCATGCGGCCGCGATGCACGTTGTGCGTCAGATGGTCGATGTAGGTGAGGCCGTGGCCGACCGGGTTCGGGTTCGCGCCGGGAATCGGTTCGAAGTCGACGTCGTAGATGCTGATGTCGCCGATCGCGCCCGGTTGTGCGCCGTTCTTGCCGCGCCAGCGGTCGACGAAGTAGATCAGCGAATCGCCGATGCCCTTGATCGCGGGGATGTTCAGTTCCATCGGGCCGGTCTTGTTGTCGAAGCCCCATGCGCCGAGCTCCAGCGCGTGCTGGTACGCCTTGGCGGCATCCTGCACGCGGAACGCGATCGCGCAGATCGACGGGCCGTGCAGCCGCGCGAAGCGTTGCGCGAACGAATCGGGTTCGGCGTTGATGATGAAATTGATATCGCCCTGGCGGTACACCGTCACGTCCTTGTGGCGATGGCGCGCGATCGCGGTGAAACCCATCCGTTCGAACAGTTGTCCGAGGGCTTTCGGGTCCGGTGCCGTGTATTCGATGAATTCGAAGCCGTCGGTGCCGACGGGGTTGTCCCAGGTGGGGATCTGCATGTCGTGTCTCCTGTGCGGGGCGATCGGCCGGGGCGGCGTGCGCGTGCCCGGCGTGGTTCGATGTCGACGGCCGCGCCGGCAGCGCGCGTGCGCGGCGAGTCGAAACATGCGACAGAGTGTAGCGGGCGGCCGCGAGCGGAAACTTGCGAACTTAATCGCCCGCGCCTACGATGGCGCAATTTCCAATCTCAAAATAATCATCGGAGGGCAGAAGATGGCGCAAGCCGAATTGGATGCCATCGATCGGCGAATTCTCGCGATTCTTCAGGAGAACGGGCGCCTGTCGAACCAGGAGATCGCCGAACGCGTGAACCTGTCGCCGAGCCCCTGCCTGCGGCGGATCCGGCGGCTCGAGGAAATCGGCGTGATCACGGGCTACGTCGCGCTGCTGAATCCGCAGAAGCTCGGGCTCGACCTGCTGGCCTACGTGAGCGTGCGGCTCGAAAAGCGCGGCGGCCTCGCGCCGATGCGGGCCGACGAGACGTCGGCGCGCGCGGGCGCGACCCACGCGGAACTGTTTCGCGCGGCCGTGCAGGCCTGGCCGGAAGTGGTCGCGTGCCACGCGATGACGGGCGACATGGATTACCTGCTGCGCGTGCAGGTCGAGGACATGGCGCATTTCTCCCGCTTCGTGCAGGAGCATCTGCTGCACCATCCGTCGGTGATCGACGTGAAAACGAGCTTCTCGCTCGACTGCTTCAAGGAAACGACGGCGTTGCCGATTCGTTCGGTGCGCTAGCGCGGCGGGGAAGGGAGGGCGCCGGGCACGCCCGCAGGCGCGGCCCGGCTGGCTGACGTCGTCGACGTCAGGCCGTCAGTGCGGCGGGCATCAGCGATTCGATGAACTTCGTCGTGCGGCGCGCCTGGCGCTTCATCGCGTAGTCGAACACCGCGGCCTGCTCCTGCAGCATCTCGGCGATGATCGTCGAGTGGTCGGCCGGCGGCAGCGACAGGTACGCATCGGCTTCGCCGTACGCGTACTCGATCCGCATCCCGGACTTCTTCGCGATGTGCATCATCGTCGCGTTACGCGACAGGCAGTGCATGTACAGCATCGTCACGTGCGTGTTGCGGCTGCGGATCGCCGCGCGCTCGAACAGCTTCGAGCCGACGCCGCGGCCGCGCGCGCTTTCGAGCACCGACACGCCGAATTCCGCCGTGCGCGTGTCGCCCTCGGCCGGCAGATAGGCCAGGTGGCCGACGCCGATCAGTTCGAGGTCGTGGTCGAACACGCCGAACACGGTATCGCGACCGAAGTCGATCGTGCGGACATAGTTCTCGATCACGTGGTCGGGAACCATCTGGCCGAAGCGCAGCAGGCGGTCCTCTTCGTCGAGCGAGAGAAAGTGGGTGAGCATTTGCTCACGGTCTTTGGAAGCCAGTTCCCTGACGAGAACCGGCGCAGTACCGACCTTGCCGACAGCATCGGCACGGCCGTTGAATTGCGTGTTCATCGTGGGTTCCTCAGTGTGGGCGCACAAACGGGTTGTGCAATGCAACAGCATTTTACCCGAGCGGGGTTGGGGAAAACCCGTATTTGACAGTGTTTATGCCGAGGAGGAATTCTAAATCCGCTTAGTTCATTCTCTATCTATTTGATTTTTAACGGATATAAAATTCATCATATGAAATGCGTGGCGGGCGGTCGCACTGTGCCCGCCACGCAACGCATGCTGCTGCGCGGCAATCAGGCGGCTGTCGACAGCCCGCGCTCGATCAGGTCGATCACCTGTTCGGCGAAGTCGCGGTAGCCGAGGCGCCCGCCCGGCTTCAGCCACGTGAAGGTCCAGTTGATCATCCCGAACACCATCATCGTCACCGAGGTCTGGTTTTCCTTCGAGATGCGGTCCGGGTACGCGCGCGCGAGCTGCCGCGTGAACGCCGCGACGATGTCGCGCTGGCGGTCGAGCACGATTTCGCGCTGCGCGTCCTCGAGATACTTCACGTCGTTGAGCAGCGCGACGTGGCGGCTGTGCGACGTCTCGTATTCGGCGAGGAACGCGCGCACGAGTTCGGCGAACGCGTCGCGCTCGCTGAGGCCGCGCCGCTGGCTCGCGCCCTCGACCTCGGCGATGATCAGCATCAGCCGTTTCGTGTAGCGGTCGAGCAGGTCGAACAGAATCGCTTCCTTGCTCTCGTAATAGTGATAGAGCCGCGCCTTCGACGTGCCGCTCGCGGTCGCGAGATCGGACATCGACGTGCTCGGGTAGCTCGTCTGCGCGAATTTCTCGGCGGCCAGGTCGAGGATCTGCTCGCGCTGGGATTCGTGGTCGGGCGCTCGGGTTCGGGCCATGGTCGAATACGGAAGATTAGCGGTGCGGGGCGGCGCGGACTGCGCGCACCTGCGTGGAAGAGAGGGCGTCGGGCGCATCGTCCTGCAGCTCGAGCCGGCCGGCGACCGCCAGCTCGCGGCAACGCCACCAGGCGATCGAGTCGCTGACGAACAGCCCGCCGCGGTCGGCGGCGGCCATGATGCTGCCGACGAGGCGCCGCGCAGGCTGCCAGTCGGTTTCCGCGCGCGCGACGATCAGTGCGTCGAGATCGGCGTAGTGGCCGCTCTTGATCGTGTTGCTGACCCAATAACGCAGTTCGGCGTTCAGGTGCTTCGCTTCCTGCCATTCGAGCGCGAGGCGGCCGATGCGCAGGACCGAGACCGGCGCGGCCGCCGGCCGCTTGCGCGCCAGTTCCGCGGGCGAGAACATCCCGGTCGCGCATGCCTGGTCGGTGCGCGACAGCGACGCGCGCTGCGCGGCGTCGAGATCGGCGGCCGACAGCCGCACCTCGTTCAGGCGCTGCGGCACGTTGCGCAGGTGATAGGCGACGCGGCGCAGCAGCAGCTTGTCGCCGACGCTCGGCGCGTGCCACACGACGACCTGGCCGGTCTCCGTCGCGAGCTGGTCGAGGCGTGCGAATTCGCCTTCGATTTCCGCGTTCCAGTCGGGAATCTGGTTGCCGAGCACGTGCTGCCAGAAGGCGGCGCGCGTGTCGGGCGTCTCGTCGGCGCCCTTCAGCGGCCCGACGCCGAGATCGTCGAGCAAACCGACGACGCGCTCGTCGCGTCCGGCTTGCGCAAGAGCCTCGCGCAGCGACGCGGCGGCGGTGCCGCCCTGAATCACATGAATGGTACTCATCGGCCTGTCGTCAACAAAAGAAAACCGCCGGCCGGGCGGACGTTGCGACGTCCAGCCGGCCGGCGGCCCCTAGTGTAAGCGAGATGTGTGACGGCGAGAAACCGTCGGGCGCCGCGACGCGATGCCGCTCAACGTTCGTCGAAGCTCACGACGACCTTGTCGCTGATCGGGTGGCACTGGCACGTGAGCACGAAGCCGTCCTTCACTTCGTGGTCCTCGAGCGTGTAGTTCTTCTCCATCCGCACTTCGCCTTCGACCACCTTCGCGCGGCACGTGCAGCACACGCCACCCTTGCACGCGTACGGCAGCGCGAGGCCGGCGCGCAGGCCCACGTCGAGCAGGCTCACGCCTTCGTACGGCAAACGCAGCTTGCGCTTCTTGCCGTCGAGCACGATTTCGAGGTCGGCGGCCGGCGTCTGGTCGGTGATCTCGACGACCGGTGCGCCGGCCTGCGGCAGCGGCGTGCCGAAGCGCTCGACGTGCACCTTCGCCTGCGGCACGCCGGCCGCCTTCAGCGCGGCTTCGGCGGCATCCATCATCGGCGCCGGGCCGCAGATGAATGCCTCGTCGATCGCGTCGGCCGGCGTCAGCGTCGCGAGGAATTCCGCGCACTTCGCCTGATCGAGCACGCCGTTGAACAGCTCGACATCCTGCAGGTCGTCCGACAGCACGTGATAGAGGACGAAGCGGTTCATGTAGCGGTTCTTCAGGTCCTCGAGCTCCTCCGCGAACATGATCGCGTCGACGCTGCGGTTGCCGTAGATCAGCGTGAACGTGCTGCGCGGCTCGAGTTCGAGCGTCGTCTTCACGATCGCGAGCACCGGCGTGATCCCCGAGCCGCCGGAAAACGCGACGTACTGCTTGCCGTGGTCGGCGTTCAGGTGCGTGAAGAAGCGGCCGTCCGGCGTCATCACGTCGATCGTGTGGCCGGGCTTCAGCGTGTCGAACGCGAAGTTCGAGAAGCGGCCGCCGCGCACGCGCTTGATGCCGATGCGCAGTTCGCCGTCACGGTCGTAGTCCGTCGTGCCGACGCAGATCGAATACGAGCGGCGCGTCTCCTCGCCGTCGATGTGGGTCTTCAGCGTGACGAACTGGCCCTGCGTGAAGCGGTACGCGTCGCGCAGCTCGGGCGGCACGTCGAACGAGACGGTCACGGCGTCGGCGGTCTCGGGCCGCACGTCGCGGATACGCAGCGGATGAAATTGCGGGGTCGCCATATTCAGTAGGGTTTGAAGTAGTCGAAGGGTTCGCGGCAGTCGACGCAGCGATACAGCGCCTTGCAGGCCGTGGACGCGAACTGCGCGAGACGTTCGGTGCGCGCGGAACCGCAGCGCGGGCAGGCGGGTGCCGCGACCGGCCGCGGCACGAAGCGCACGACGTTTTCCCGCGGCGCGGCGCTGCCGCACTGGCCGGCCGGCGGCGCAATGCCGTACGCGCGCAGCTTGTCGCGCGCCTCCTGCGTGATCCAGTCGGTCGTCCATGCGGGCGCGAGCACCGTCTCGATCCGGTGCGGCGGCAGATCGGCGGCCTGCAGCGCGGCTGCAATGTCCTCGGCGATCTGCGACATCGCCGGGCAGCCCGAGTAGGTCGGCGTGATCACGACTTCGAGCCGGCCGTCGTCCGCGCGGCGGACGTCGCGCAGGATGCCGAGCTCGCGGATCGACACGACCGGGATCTCCGGGTCGGGCACGGCTTCCAGCACGTCCCACGCACGGGCGAGCAGCGGATCGTCGCGGTGCGCGGCGGCGTTGCGGGCTGGGGCAGCGGTCTGGGCGGACATCGTCGGGCTCCGTGGCGTGGGCCGGTTACCAGCTCGCGCCGGGGTGCTGGCGCGCGAGGCTCTGCATTTCCGCGAGCAGGTAGCCCATGTGTTCCGAGTGCTCGCCTCGCTTGCCGGTCGTCACATGCTTCACCGGCGCCGGCGGCGTCAGCGTGGCCTCCGCGAGCGCGTCGTCCACGTCCGCGCGCCACGCGGCTTCGATCGCGGCCGGCGCCGGGCCGATGCCCGCTGCAACGATCGCGTCGTCGATCGCATCGGCGGCGAAGCATTCGCGCGTATACGGCATCAGGTAGTCGAGCGCGGCTTGCGCGCGGCGGTGCGATTCGTCGGTGCCGTCGCCGAGGCGCACGAGCCACTCGCGCGCATGCTGGACGTGATAGCGGGTTTCCTTCACCGATTTCGCGGCGATCGCGGCCAGTTGCGTGTCGGTCGACGTTTCCAGCGCGCTCCATACGTGCAGCATCAGCGTCGCGTACAGGAAGTTGCGCACGATCGTCACCGCGTAGTCCTTGTCGGCGTGCGCGGTGCCGGACACCGGGCCGTAGTGCGGCAGCTCGGCGAGCGTGAAGTTCGCGAATTCGCGCTCGGTGCGGAAGTACGCGTAGTCGTCCTCGGTCTTCGTCGCGCCGGTGAGCTGGCGCTCGAGTTCGGCCGCGTGGGTATACAGCATGCGCGCCTGGCCGATGAGGTCGAGGCTCATGTTGGTGAGCGCGATGTCTTCCTCGAGGATCGGGCCGTGGCCGCACCATTCGGCGTTGCGCTGACCGAGGATCAGCGCGTTGTCCGCGAGGCGCAGCACGTAGGAGAGGTGTTCGGGCGTGATCGTCATGGCGCGCGTTACATGTGGTTGACTTCGTCGGGCAGCGTATAGAACGTCGGGTGACGGTAGATCTTGTCGCCCGCCGGCTCGAACAGTTCGGCCTTTTCGCTCGGATCCGACGCGGTGATCGCCGACGACGGCACCACCCAGATGCTCACGCCTTCCTGGCGACGCGTGTAGACGTCGCGCGCCATGCGCAGCGCCATCGTCGCGTCGGCGGCGTGCAGGCTGCCGCAATGCTTGTGGTCGAGGCCCTGCTTGCTGCGCACGAACACTTCCCAGATCGGCCATTCCTTGTTCATCGCTTTCTCCTGATTCCTGAATTCGAGGGATGCCGCTCAGGCGGCGTGCTGTTCGGCGCGGGCGCGGCGCTTCGCTTCGTGCGCGAGCGCGGCTTCGCGCACCCAGGCGCCGTCTTCGTGTGCTTTCACGCGGGTCGCGAGGCGTTCCTTGTTGCACGGGCCGTCGCCGTTGACCACGCGCCAGAATTCGTCCCAGTCGATCGTGCCGTAGTCGTAGTGGCCGCGCGCCTCGTTCCACTTCAGGTCGGGGTCGGGCAGCGTCACGCCGAGCACCTTCGCCTGGTCGACCGTCGCGTCGACGAATTTCTGCCGCAGATCGTCGTTCGAGATCCGCTTGATGCCCCATTTGGCGGACTGGCTGCTGTGGACCGAATCGGCGTCGCTCGGGCCGAACATCATCAGCACCGGCCACCACCAGCGGTCGACGGCCTGCTGGACCATCGCGCGTTGCGCGTCGCTGCCCTTCATCATCGACAGCAGCGCGTCGAAACCCTGGCGCTGGTGGAACGACTCTTCCTTGCACACGCGGATCATCGCGCGCGCGTACGGGCCGTACGTGCAGCGGCACAGCGGGATCTGATTCATGATCGCGGCGCCGTCGACCAGCCAGCCGATCACGCCCACGTCGGCCCAGGTCGGCGTCGGGTAGTTGAAGATGCTCGAGTATTTCGCCTTGCCGGCGTGCAGCGCGTCGATCAGCGCATCGCGCGATACGCCGAGCGTTTCGGCCGCGCTATAAAGATAGAGGCCGTGGCCGGCTTCGTCCTGCACCTTCGCGAGCAGGATCGCCTTGCGCTTCAGGCTCGGCGCGCGCGAGATCCAGTTGCCTTCCGGCAGCATGCCGACGACTTCCGAATGCGCGTGCTGCGAGATCTGGCGTATCAGCGTCTTGCGATACGCGTCGGGCATCCAGTCCTGCGGTTCGATCTTGCCGTCCGCGGCCATCACCGCATCGAACCGCGCCTGCTCGGGCGACTCGGCTGCGGCGTCGAGCGGCGCGACGTTGCCGGGGATGTCGAGGGATTGCGTGTACATGGCGAAAGCTCTCGTCCGGTTGAATGTGTTGCGAAGTATAAACCAACCGACCGGTCGGTTAATAAATTTCTCGCGAATTTGCGATGGGATTCGGGTAAACGACAGAAGTCGGGGCGCGATCGGGCGGCGCGAGTACGGCCCCGCACGTGGGCCTCGCGTCTTCTGCGGCACAATGCCCGCTTTCCGATGAGGATTTCGCCGATGTCATTTCGAAGCAGTTTCGCCGCGGTAGCGCTGGGCGCGGCCGTTTTCGTGTCGCCGCTTGCGGCGTCGGCCGCGCCGGCCGGTTGGGTCGCCGCGTGGGCGACCGCGCTGCAGCCGATTCCCGATCTCGCCTCGCCGCCGCCGCTCTACCGTGCTCCCGACGTGGCCGGGCGGACCGTGCGCCAGATCGTCTACCCGACCGTGTCGGGGCGGGCCGCGCGGATTCGCGTGAGCAACGCATACGGTCGCGCGCCGCTGGTCGTCGAGGGCGCGAGCCTTGCGCGCGCCGGCGAAGGGGCGGTACTTGCCGGCGGCGCGGCGGTGCCGGTGCGGTTCGGCGGCAAGGCGTCGGTGACGCTTGCGCCGGGCCAGGAGCTCGAAAGCGATCCGGTGGCGATCGACGTGATGGCCGCGCAGCCGTATGCGATCGATCTCCGGATGGGGCCGAACCAGCGGATGACGGTCTGGCATCGCGTGTCGAACCAGTTCAACTATGTGTCTGGGCCCGGCGATCATGTGAGCGATCCGGCCGCCGCCGCGTTCCGCACCCGTTTTACCCAATATGCGTGGGTGACCGAGCTGGCCGTCGAAGTCGGTTCCGCGCATGCCAGCGTCGCCGCGATCGGCGACTCGATCACCGATGGGCTGCGCTCCAGCGTGAACCGGAACCGTCGCTGGCCCGACGCGCTCGCGCGCCGGTTGGCGGCGTCGGGCGCCGATTCGATCGGCGTCGTGAATCTCGGTATCAGCGGGAACCGGTTGCTCAGCGATTCCGCGTGCTACGGCACGTCGCTGGCGTCGCGGTTCGAGCGCGATGCGCTGTCGCGCTCGGGCGTGAGGGCGGCGATCGTGCTGATCGGGATCAACGACATCAACTTCGCGGCGATGCCGCCGCGCGCGGGGCTCGACTGCGATCACCCGCATACGCAGGTGACGGCCGCGTCGTTGATCGACGGCTATCGCCGGCTGATCGAGGCGGCGCACCGACAGGGCGTGAAGGTCTTCGGTGCGACGCTCACGCCGGCGGCGTTGCCGGCCGGACGCGAAGCGATTCGGCTCGAGGTGAACCGGTGGATCCGCGGCGGCGGGTTCGACGGCGTGGTGGACTTCGACGCGGTGCTGCGCGATCCGGCGCGCCCGAGCGTGCTGCAGCGCCGATACGATAGCGGCGACGGTATCCATCCGAGCGATGCGGGCTACGCGGCGATGGCCGACGCGGTGCCGGTCGAGCAACTGCGGGCTGCGGTGGGCAGCAAGTGACGCGCTTCTATATATAGGAGGGGGAAAGGTTGTCGGCGGTCTGCGGGCCGACAGCGTGACATCGTGCGTCGCGCCCAAAGCCTCCGTGCGCGGCAGCGCACGGGGGCTTTTTCGAACTTTCTTCACAAAGAGCTTGCACGGACGGGGGCGGATGCATAGAATCACGCCTCTTTCGCGCTAACGGAAACGCAGCGCGGGAGGAAGGGAAGCGGCGCTGTTGGGGTTCGGAGGTAGCGAGCCCGACGGCGCAGGAAGATGACCCCGCAGTCGCAACGATGTCGTGCAGAAAGTTGTTGACGCGCTGCGAAACACGGTTCATAAT
>NZ_LPDI01000004.1:0-1114 GCF_001528895.1 Burkholderia sp. MSMB1078WGS
GTCACGCGTCGCGATAGAGGGCGGCGATCGCGTCCGTATAGGCCGCGACGTTCTCGGGGTTGTAGATGCTGACCGAGTCGAGCACGTGCTTCGCTTGCTCGCGGTATGCGTCGAGATTCGCGTCGTGCTCGGCAAACGCCTGCAACAGCGCGCGGCCGCCCGCCTGGCAGTCGAAGTCCGGATAGAAATACCCGGCCTTGCCGAGGAACGGCGAGTTGTGGATCAGCGGATAGCCGCCGTACAGCAGCTCGTAGTACAGGTAGTTCTGGGCGTTCTCCCACGTGTGCGACACCACCGCATCGCCGTACGCGGCCATGAACTCGTACACCGCATAGCGGCTTTCGAACGTCGTGATGCCGTGCTCGACGATGTCGAGACTCTTCGCGAAATGAATGAACGTCGTGTGATCCTTCAGGTGAATCGTGTTGCACACGCGCACGAATTCGAGGAATGCCGGATTCGCGCGGTAAGCCTCTTCCGTGATCAGCATCGGAATGATGCTGGTCTTCACCATGCAGATGTTCGGCTCGAACATCGTCACGCGCCAGCGCGGCTTGCCGGGCCGATAGCCGAACGTCAAGCCGGCGCCGAGCGTCGCGCGCGCCTTGTCGAACAGCATCGGGTGCCAGATGTGCGGGACGATCGTGACCGGCGCACGCAGGCCCGTCTGGTAGTAGTGCAGGCACGAGCGCTCGAACTCGGGAATCGTCCATACCGCGTCGTACGGTGCGCCCGAGAACAGGAAGCCCGACGGCTTGTCGAACATCGCGCGTTCGATATCGATCACGTAGTCGTTGCCGACCCGCATCGTGACCACCTTGCCGCCGCGCTCGCGGAACGTGCGCAGGTAGTCCGCGCCGAACTGCGCGCTCATTTCGATCAGCACGTCGCAGCGCTCGAGCGCTTCGTCCATCGACAGCAGCGGCACGTCCCACTCGCCGAGCATCATCTGCGGATCGGCAACGTGTTCGCCGCCGTTCACCATCACGGCTTCGGCGACGAGCGGCGACTGGCGCAGCAACAGGATCAGCAGCAGGCAGTTCTGGAAAATGCCGTTTTCCCACAGCGACTGGCCGGCGCCGCGCACGAACAGCGACACGCCGACGACGAGACG